>JADKJE010000013.1 GCA_016722515.1 Alphaproteobacteria bacterium | reverse complement strand
CAAAACTAGAAAAAGCTACATTCCTACAGTTATGTCAGGGGTTTGAGATCCTAAATAAAGCTGAACGGCTCGATTCGCAATTGTCGACTGAGAACGTGTCAGTAAAGATCGGCACAATGGCAATTTCTGAGGGCACCCCGTGATAGATCACCAGTATTGTAAAACTAGTCCCATAGATTAGAGCTCACTATGCAGGTCTACCCGTACCTATCCCCTCCTGATGTTGCGCCAATGTGCGCCCACGATGCGGCTTGTGCTCTCACTGGCCAGGGGCGGGGGGATGCCGACCGACCACTTAGCCGCCCACCCTTCACAGCGTATATGAACCACTTCTGGCCCACGAAATATTTTTTATTACGTGTCCCGTAACCCTTATGACAGACTCATTCCCCATCATCATTTACAAAATGCTCTGCTGCAAAAAGCAAGTAGCCGTTTCCGGCAGACAGCCGCTACCGTCACAGAAAGTTCCGTGTCCATTCTGCCACAAGAAAGCGAAGTGTAGCCGTATTACTCCAAGACGGAGAATCCTAGGGTGAATAATCCGCGCAAAAAACCACGACCAATCACCTGGCCAGTTACTGAGTACGAGCCCATCCAGTATCTCTGGTCTTATGACGCGACGCTTGAACAACCACCACTCAATGTAAAACTAAATCCGCGAGTAATAACTATCAACGGAATGCAGTGGCAAGCGAGGAGCGACTGTAAGTATCGGTTCGATTACTACAGACTCATGGATGATGCGATCCGCTTCAATGGCTACAACGATATTCAGCGGAAAAAGTTTCCATTAGAAAACGAAATCAACCTCTGGCGTAATGTTATTCAGCAAGACTTGTGGTTCTTCGTGTATTTTGTAATGAAGAATCCGCTAGCGAACCATCCATTTATTGTTGAGGCCTGTAAGGAGATTCAAAACACCACTGAGGACACGCTTCAGGTCTGGGCGCGTGACCACTTAAAGACTTCTATTATTAGCGTGGCTAGAACTTGCCAGAAAATTCTCAATAATCCAGAGAAGAGAATTGGAATTTTTTCAGCGGTGCGACCGTTGGCTGTGAAAATTCAGAATCAGATTAAGCAACTCCTAGAGACTGACTTCCTTATTCGCAGCTTCCCGGACATTTTGTATGTGGACCCATACAAAGAGGCGGAAAAATGGACCGAAGCGCCAGAGGGCGGCTTAATAGTGAAGAGAAAGGGAAGTTACCACGAGCCAACGGTTAGTTCCTGGGGACTAATTGAAGGTATGCCCACGGGCGATCACTATACTGACATGATTTTTGACGACATTGTGACCAATGACCACCAGACTCCAGAAATTATTCAGAAGATTAAAGACAATTTTGAAATGGCTGGCAACATTGGCACTAGAGATTGCCAGACAACTGTGATTGGCACGTTCTACCGCCACGATGACCCGCTTGTTCACATTATGGAGAAGACCGATCCGGCTACTGGCTTGAGACTTTTTAAGACAGTTAAGAAAACAGCAACAGAGGACGGAAGTTTTCGCGGGGCGTCGGTGTTCTTACCGGAAAAAACTCTAGCGAAAAAGAGAGCGGGTAAGATTTACTTTTTCTTTTGCCAGCAACTACTCGACCCAACGCCAAGAGGTCAGGAGAAGTTGAATAAAGATCACTTAATTCTCTGCAAACGCTCGGACCTACCTGAGCGATTGTATAAATTCATGCTTGTTGACGGTTCTGGAGATGCGGGCCGGAGGCATGACAGGGCGGCAGATGCCTGGGCGCTTGGCGTTATTGGGGTTGAGCCGTATAGGGACAGAGACGGGAGTAATAACATTTATATTCTCGACCTAAAGATAGCCGAGATGGACTTAGTGACGGCTCAGAATGCAGTGGTTGAGATGTACTGTAGGAACGGTAGGATTCTGAAGCTTGGCGTTGAAAAAGTTGGCATGAGCACCACTGAGATTCACATCGCGGCTGCTTTAAGGGCTAGGAATAGGCATGTGTCAGTGGATATTGGGAACCTGCAGATTTTAAATCCAGCAAAGAGATCCAAGGAGTACCGAATCGAAAGCGCATTGTCTTGGCCGCTAAAGAACGGTAAAATTCACATTCTGGAATCCATTAATAGAGCGAGTCGTGATAGACTAGGCATGGAGATGGAGAAGTTCCCGGCCTGGCACGATGACGGCCTTGACATGCTAAGCTACGTGTACGACATCATAAAGACATACAGATTCGGTGCTAACCCCCATGATGAAAGCAAGCCAAAAGAAGACAGGTGGGAAAGGGCAGAGCGGCGACAATCGGAAAAGAAAGCAGCGCGGCACGGCTGGATTGCGGTTTAGTATTTGCTTAGTATTTGCGTCGCTAAAAAGGCTACGCGAGTGGGCTACAGTTCCCCTCGACCTTACGGGATTGGTTGGTAAATGATAAAGAAGCTCCAAACCACCACCAAAGGGCCAGATGGCCATTACCATATTGTCTATACTAACTCTGAAACTGGCGTTGGGGCCTGTAGTCCTGGGCCAGATGGCCATACGCATGAGCTAATGTACGATCCAGCCAGGGAGCCGGTAGAGCCCAGCCCTGCTATTCCACCTCAGATTGACCCAATGACAGGGCAACCAGCAATGGTGCCAGACCCGCAGACAGGCCAGATGGTGCCAGACCAGGGGCAGCCAGCCAATCCGGGCGACCCTGGAAAGCCAGTTGGAACCTGGATTGTTGTGCCGAATCAGCCTCTTACGCCAGCTCCGGGGGCGCAGCAAAGTGGCACAGAGGTACACGATCATGAACTAACTGAGTATAAGACAAAGCCAAAAGAGGATAAGAGGCCTGAGAAGGAAATTCTGGATGAGTGCCTGAGCCTCTGGAGAGAGGCGCTTGAGCTAACGGCTGACAGCAGGAAAAGGGGCGCAGAGGCTAAGGCGTTCGTGAAGGGCGACCAGTGGGATGCTGACGTAAAGAGAAAGCTTGAAGGTCAGGATAGGGCGGCGCTAACGATTAACGAGATTGCGCCTAACTTCAACACGCTTGTTGGCTACCAGATGGAGAATCGTACCGACATACGATACTTGCCACAAGAGAATGGCGACCAGCGCGTTGCTGACATGCTAAATGTCGTGACAAAGAAAGTACTGGACAAGTGTTATTTCCCAAGGGAAGAAACGAAAGTATTTAAAGATCAGATAACAACTGGCTTTGGTGATTTTCATGTCGGGATGAACTTCCAGGATAATATTCAAGGGGAATTGTTCGTGGAGCGGTTCCCCTGGAGCGACATCCATTATGGGCCGCATGAGAAAGAGGACTTGTCCGACTGCGAGCATGAAACACGCAGCAGGATGCAGTCTATTGCGAAAATTAAGCAGCTACACGGCGCAAAGGCTGACAAGATTGAAGAGAGCTACAAGTCTTACGCTGGACAGTACCCAGACATTAACGATCCGAAAATTAACGGCACTAATATGGATTATAGTGCCGCTAAGAAGCTAGATGACCAGCCATACACGGTTGACGGCACGTTCCCGCTAGTTGATGTGCAGAAAAAACAGTTTAGGTACGTTCAGACCACGAAAAAAACATACGTGCCTGTTACTGTTGTTTTTAATGACTCGGAAGAATTTTTCCTCACGGCTTACGACTGGAAAGAGGAAGACATTGCCCTAGCGGGGACATTGCCAGGGTTTCAGGTGATTTCTCAGCTAAAAACTAGAATGGCGGTGACTCGATGGTGTGGCTCTGTGATCTTGTCGCATGAGGAGCCAGCAGATTTACCAATTCATGATTTTTTCACGGTTCCGGTCTACGCGCACAGAGAAGAAGGCGAGTATTGGGGAATTATAGAGGCGGCGAAAGATCCGCAGCGCGAATTAAATAAGCGCCGTAGTCAGATGATGGACACAATGAACCGCCTTGGTGCTTCAGTGATTTACACTGAACCGGATATGTTCGCAGAGAGCAATGGCGAGGAGAAATTCAAAAAGAATCGAAGTAAGCCTGGAAGCATTCATAAGCTAACAAACCTTGAGCGAAAACCAATAATGGAGAACGGGGCAGATGTCCCTGTGGCCCTGATTCAGATAATGGAGCTCGACCAGGCGAATTTACAGCGCCTAATGAATATTGTGGTGAAGGAACCTGGAGCAAATACTTCTGGTGCTGCGATTTCTGAAGAGAAGAAGGAAGACTCACAGGGAATCAATTCTTATTTGACAATCTTGCATTTGCAAAACAAAAACTTGGAATATTAATCTTAGTACTCATTCAGCGGTATTATACGCCAGAGAGAATGCTTAGAATGCTAAACTCTCAGAATGCAAAGTCACCTTTTCAGGTAGCTGGTCAGGATTATAGCCAATACTCGCAGGATGAGATTTTAGAGCTACTAGAGACAAGCGACTTGCTTGAGTATGACGTAATTGTTGCCGACTCTGCGTTTGCGCCAAGCACAAGACTTGCAATTGCCCAGATGCTTCTTGACCTTATGAGTAAGGGTGCTCAGGTGCCGCCAGGGCTACCATTTAAGTTCCTGGATATGCCAGCAGACCTCAAGAAAGATATTACGGATCAACTGGATGCCCAGAGTCAACAACAGGCTCAGGCACAGTCAGAAACTAGCAATACTGAGATTAAGAAAACACTTCTTGCTAAAGGTCAATACACAGTTAGCCCAGAAGAGGCGCAACAGATGGGGCTTGTGCCCGCTAATCAGCCATTGCAAGAAACGCCGAATACGGCCAATAATAATACAGATATCCCGGACACCACGTATGCTGACAATCTAGCCAGTAGCCTTGCGGGATAATAGGAGAGTAATGGAACGGAAACCAGATGCAACCGAGACTGAAACAGTAGTATTGGACCAGCCGAATACTCAGGATTTACCTGATGACGGGCTAGTTGATGTTCATGAAGCTGATATTGAAAGTCTTGATGCGGCACTGAAGAATGCTGTAGCGCAGGAATCGGGGGAGGCCGAGGCCGCCCCGACTGAAGAGGCCCCCGCTACGGATAAGCCAGAAGTTACTCAGGCTGCACCAGCAGCAAAAGCGGATACCTCGAAGCCGGTTCCTGCAACTGAAACTGCCACGGCAGCACCCTCAGCGGCAAAGACCCCGGAAGAAATCCAGGCTATCCAGGCTGAAAACCAACGACTCAAAGAACAGAGGGACCAAAAGGAACTCTTTATTCAGCGTCGTAGCACAGAGTTGGGAGCACTAAGACAGCAGTTAGCCGCAAGGACCACCGAACTGCAAACTCTTAAGATGCAACTCGAAAACGGACTGGAAGAAAAGTTTAGGGAGAATCCGCTTCAGGCAAGTAAAGATCAGAAAACACTGGAGCAGATTGACACTGAACTTGAAGGCATTAAGGGCAAGGGCTCAAGGGCTCAGCATATCGTGGAAGCACAGACGTTTTTTGTTAAGAACGTCGACACTGAAAAAGTAAGCCTTGATGATATGGCTGAGGTATTAAAGGCCGATGGCGTTGATGAGCAGTATATTGCTGCATTTAAGGCTAACCCCTGGGAGTGGACAACCCCAGAGGCATTAGTGCAGATGGGCAAAAGAGCGGAGGATAGGAAAGAATTCGCCACCGCTGATACAGATCGCCGCACCCTTGCTAAGTATGTTCTGCACTTAAAAGCTGAACTTGAGAAGGCCCAGAAAAAGCCCGCTCAGGTAATGGCTCAGGTGCAACGCAACTTAAACCGCCCAGCACCACTTACCGCCAGTCAGTCAGCGAGTCCAAAAACTGTTAGAGACTTAGATCCTACCCGGATGACAAACGCCGAGTTGGACCTAGCCTTAAAACAGGCCATGCGCCACTAGCTACGGGTCTGAACAAAGGGTTCCTTTGAATTAATTTTTAAGGGAACTTTTATGGCAAAGACTACATTTTCAACTTCCAACGCTCTCACGAAGAAGCTGTGGGAAGAAAAGCTATTTCGCGACGTAGAGATCGACAGTTATTTCGTCTCGCGTTTTATGTCAGAGGGCTCAAATAGCCCTGTGATGGTTGATACTAACCTTACTAAAGAGAAGGGCGATCAGGTAACTTTCGGCATCGTCAGCAATTTTACTGGTGATGGCGTTACTTCAGGCCAGGTGCTTGAAGGAAACGAAGAAGGATTAATCAGCTACGACTATTCAATTCTTCTTGAGAGATACCGACACGGCACACGCAGCAAGGGTCAGCTTGATGAACAGAGAGCAATGTTCTCTATTCCTGACGTATCTCGTGAAAAGCTCAAAATCTGGGGCGCGGAGAAAATTGACAAGCTCCATATTGCAGCATTGCTAGCATCATTCACGAAGATTCTTTATCGCGACGGCGTTGCCGGTGCTCCAGCTGGAACAGCAACCGCAGCAACCGCTAAAACTGCACTAACCGCAGCCAATAGCCGATTGACTCCGAATTTTATTTCGGTGCTTCGCGCTTGGGCAAAAACTGGTGGAGCAGGATCAACGTACAGAATTCGTCCAGTGAGAATCGAAGGTGGAGACTTGTATATCCTCCTCGTACCACCGGCTGTTATGTACGACTTAAGAACTGACTCGACATTCCAGTCAGCCATGAAGGATGCCAGAGAGCGTAGCAAAGACAATCCGTTATTCAGAGGTGCCGTAGCAATCTGGGATGATGTTGTTATCCATGAGACTGAGCGTATCAGCTTGTTCACTGACGGCGGTGGCGCTTCGGTAACTGGCGCGTTCTGCGCGTTCATGGGAGCTCAGGCTCTTGTTTGGGCATGGGGTCAGCGACCAAAAACAGTCCAGGATACTTTCGATTACGAGGAAGAGACTGGCTGGGCATGGAACATGACCGCAAAAGCCGGAAAGCCAAAATTCAACAGCAAGGATTATGGTGTTGTCGGCGTATGCTTGGCTGCCACCAACGTAACTGGACTGTAATTTAACAGGGGGCGAATAGCCCCCATATAATTTTTCTTGGAGACTTGTTATGGCAACGACTTATGTATCAACCAAGGCTGGGAATGGAACTCAGCCACGATTGGATCTTCATGACGACACTATTTATTGCGAATTTGATATTGCAGCAGCAGTAGCAACCGCAGCAAATGGTGGCGGTGGAGCCGGTGGCACTGCGTTCATTATTAATGACGTAGTGCAAATGGTGAAAGTTTCAGCGGGGACAGTTGTTGTCGCTATGATTCTTTCAGTAGATGCGCTTGAAAGTAACGGCGTCATTGTGACCGCTGTTGGAGACGGCTCCGATGATGATAGGTTTATCACTGGATCGACCATTGGTAGATCGTCAGCCTCTGGTGTTCAGGCGCTAAATGCTCACACTGGGCACCTTTACGCATACACCTCAGACGACACGATTGACTTTAAGGTAACAACTGCCGGAACCGCTGGTCAGGCAACTACTGGAAAGATTCGTCTCTCTGTTCGCGTAACGCCGCAGCAGTAAAATAGAGAGGGGCGCTCGAAAGAGCGCCCCTTGTTCGGAGCACAACAAATGGCATGGGCAGCTAGTGACTTTGATTATCTTGCAACTCGTAACGAGATAATCGCCGATGCGTTTGAGATTGTTGGCGTTAAGCGGGCTGGGCAGAACTTAACAGCAGCGCAGCTTCAGCAAGGGGTGACAACACTTCAAAAGCTAGTAAAAAGCTGGAGCAATAAGCACATATTCCTCTGGAGCTTCGCGAAAAGTAGCTTTACCACATCTAACAATCAGCCTCACTACACCAACGCCAATGGGCTGGCTGGGCTAGATCTAAGTCAGGCTATTGGGCTCGATAAGGCCTCTGTGGTGGTTGACTCGATAGAAACAGAAGTCCCGCTAGAGGTTATTTCCTACAGCCACTACCTCGATATATCCAATAAGCCCCAGACTGGAAGACCGATGTTTATTGCGTATCAGCCAAGCTGGGATTTAAGCGATAGCTCTCTTCTCGCAGAAAAGCATTCTGGATTTTATCTCTGGCCAACTCCTGACGACAATGGAGGGAGCGACTACGAAATAAATGTCCTATGTCTATTTCCCCTTAAGGACTTTGATACCGCTGATGGATACGGGAATGTCCCGGCTAGGTTTCAGCGAGCTCTCACCTACGGACTAGCTGAAGATTTATTTGATAAATACCCAGGGCCAATGAATGAGCGGGAGTTTGTAGCATCTAAAGCCGCCCAGCTATTTCGAGAAGCAAAATTATCAGACGTAACACCAGAAACCACAAATGAGGTGGAGAGTCTGTTTGGGAGATCTAAATAATGGCAACTTACGCTGCGATTGAATTTTTATTAGCTGGCGTAGTGGATTCAAGCGGAAACCCACTATCGGGCGGGCTTTGCTATGCGTATGAAGCTGGGACAACAACACCAAAAGATTTATATGAGAACTCAGACGGAAGCAGCGCCATTAATGAGTTTACACTAAACGCATTTGGCTGCGTACAGCTCTACGGTCAGGGCACTTACAGAATTGTTATTAACGACGAAAACAATGTAAATGTTTATGACTATGATAACTTAACTTTCGGGAGCGCCTCCGCTGCGGTTGACTATGCCGGAAGTGAGCTCACAAATGTTGGGGCTGCCACCGCAACTACGAGCGCAGTCAACTACCTCCAGCTTCAAAACGGAGCCCCTCAGTTTATTGAGAATGTCACCGGGACAGCTAATGCGATTGTTTTAACATCGGACATTACCGTTGCTAGTTTAGTGATTGGCCAGCACTGGATCTTTAAGGCCACCGCTACAAACACCTCAGCCGTTACAGTGGATAAGGACGGCACCGGCACTACCGACGTTAAGAAAGCATTCGGCACCGCGCTCACGGCGCTGGCTCCAGGGGATATTATAATTGGCGGTGCCTACCACATAATTTATGACGGGACGCAGTACATACTACTAAACCCGTCCGGTATTGGCTCTGTTCAAAATGGTAGCGTTTTCTATGGAGGTACAAGTGGAGGTTCTGCAAATGCCAAGACCGTAACTCTTTCCCCAGCAATAGCGTCTCTTACCACTGGTCAGATAATAAACTATACAGCTGGGTACACGAACACTGGCGCAATGACACTAAACCCAAACGGAATTGGAGCCACGGCGGTCAAACTTGAAACTGGTGGCGACTTACCAGCCGCTACGGTAGTTGCCGGTCAGAGATACGCAGCGTTCTACAACGGAACTAACTTCACTCATATTGAGCTTGGATATTCTAGGGTGATTAGTAGAACCGCGAGCATGGTTTCTGTTCAGAATTCAAGCACAGAAACTGACTTACTCTCTATAACTATCCCAGCGAACACGCTCGTTGCGGGAAGAATCTTAAGGGTATCGGCATTTGGTCACGTAGCAGACGGACTTGGCGGTGGCGGAACTACCTTTACGTTTAAATTTAAGCTTGGGAGCACTACTCTATCTAGCGCGGTGGCAGTAACAAGCAGCACTGAGCAAGTAAAACTAGATGCGCTCCTCATACCCGACTCCCTCACAACCCAGATGGTAAGATTCTCGCTAAACGAAGATCACCAGGTAAGTGAATCTTACGCAGAGAATGGAGGAACAGATCTCGCGCTAAAACTTACCGTAACAAACTCAAGGGCCGATCTTCTCGTAACTAGCTTTTGCTATGCTTCATTTGTGGAGCTTCTCTAGGATGCCATTTCTCCCCATCCCACTCTTTACTCCAACTTATAAGAACGCGGATGGATCTGTTCTAACTGACGATGCGTTTGTTCAGTACAACGGATTTATTGATGGGAAGGGCGGGTTAAATATTAGGCCGGGAGAAATCCTAGCGAAGAACTCCGGTGGTCGTCGTAACGACGGCCTGTTTCACTGGCCAGATAAAAATCTCATCGTCTCAATAGACGAAGGCTATGTTTCACTCAACGAGGTGGATACTACTCAGACTGAATTTCTAGTAGAGAAATTCCCAGCAGCAACGGTTACATTCGGGCACGGTAGCAATGTAACAAGCTTCGCAACGGACGGCGATTTTGTTTACATGGCGGCTGGCGGAAGAATTAATTATGTAAACTCCTCTGGGGTTATCGCTGAAATCACCGACACGGAAGCGCCAGATCGAGTTACTCATTGGATATCTAGACGGATATCTGCTTGCAATTAATGGTGGCGGCAATAACGCTGATAATAAGTTCTACTGGTCTGAAATTCCCGCAGTGGGGAGCCCTAGAACTTCTTGGCTTGCATTAAACTTTGCGTCAGCCGAAGGAAATCCAGATAAGAATCAGGCCATGCTAATTGTACAGAGACAGGTTTATTTACTCGGAACTGTTTCCACTGAAATCTGGGAAAACGACGGAAGCACTCCCTTCAGTAGAATCCCTGGCGGATTAATTCAAATTGGATGTCTCGCTAAATACTCTCCAATTATTCGCGGGAACTCAATTATTTGGCTTGGGCATACAAGACAGTTTGTTGAGTTTACGGGAACAAACGTAAAATTCCTGGGCAGTCAATACGACAAGGAACTAGCAAAATTCGGAACAGTGACGGACTGTATCGGTAGCTACGTTCAGCATGACGGGCAGGAGCACTGCATATTCTATTTCCCGACCGAAGACAGAACTCTTGTCTACGATCCAGTCTCTGAAAACTGGTGCGAGTGGGCACACTGGGACTCAGAAGCCCTAGAGTGGAAAGCATATGATATTAGATCTTCCGCAAAAGATTTAACCTCCGGGAAAACCCTTGTAGGGAAAAAGGCCAAATACATTGCGGCCCTCGAATCAAAATCGAGAGTTGATATGGTAGGAACTCGCTACAAGGCATTTAAATTCTTAAGACAGACTGGCTGGATAGATCACGGGAACTCTAAGCGGAAAAGATGCGAACAACTTAGCTTTAGAGTAACGAGAGGCGACCCGGCACCGGAAGACAATAGCGTGGCAGCAGCGGCGGGCTCACCGAATACGGGAGACTTTATAAATGAGTAACCCAATTCTAATGCTTAGATACAGAGATGATGGGACTGGTGAGTGGTCTAACATTGAGCATATCGATCTTGGTGCCCTTGGAGATAGAAATTTCCACGTAAAACTATTTAGACTCGGAACTTACGAGTCAAGGCAGTACGAGATTTCATGTTCGGACAACACCCCCCTTGTCTTAAGCAACGCACAAGAAGACATTACGGAGCTTAGGTAATGGCGATTACTCCACTATCAAGGCCACCAGCAGACCTAAACTCTTTCCTGGGAAGAAAGTGGTTAGAGTCGCTTGTAAAGCAAAGCACTATAATTTCTGGAGTAGCGGATCTTGTTTACTTGGTGCTCTCACCAAACGCAGCAATTCCAAACGCGAGGACACTAACGGGGAGCACTAACATTGAAATAACGGATGGTGGCGCTGGTGGTGCCGCAACGCTCGACCTTACCCCCTCCGGGGTTTCTGCGGGAACCTACGAAAGTGTGACGGTAGATGAAAAAGGTAGAGTGACTGCTGGCTCAGCTACAGCCATACCAGACGGCAATATAAAAAGACTTCTGTTTATGGGTTACTGATGACTATTTCGGTTAAAGTATTAGCTGAGGGGCAGCTTGCTAATGCCAAGGGAACTCTTTACACGGTTCCGGCAGCTACTACCTCCTATGTAAAATTCTTCTCGGTGTATAACGCCGCAGCAACCAATCAGGATGTTGAGATTTTCGTAAAGGCTGGATCTACCTCCAGGCAAGTAGCGTTTATAAGCCTAGCCCCAAGACAGTCAGCGAGAGTTATTGATAAGGACGAGGCGCTAAACCTAGAGGCCGGGGACTTGATTGAGGGCAATTCTACGGACGCAACATCAGTTGATTATGTAATTACAGGAGCGGAGGAAGCGTAACATGCAAGTCTTTACTCCACATGGTGAGCAGACGGTTCAGCCAACCTATGCTACGTTAGTTGACGATTCGGGTGCTCCAGTGACCTACGTTGGGTCGGCCCTTCCAGGCTCAAGCACCGCAGACGCTGTGTGGCAGATAAAGAAATTAGATGAAACCACTGGGCTTGTAACGACATTCGCAGATGGCGACTCTAACTTTGATAATGTTTGGGACGATAGAGCCAGTTTAACTTACTTGTAAGAGGGCGTATGCCAAAAAGCACAGCAACTTGTAACTCACTCTTAGCACTTTTATTTAACGCGACTGCATGGGCAGACTTAGCGGAAAATGACACATCTTCCCCAAAGACAGATCTATACTTAAGTCTTCATACGGCAGATCCTGGGGTCGGGAACAGCCAGCTTACAAACGAAGCTACCTACACAAACTACACAAGAATCGCCGTAGCCAGAACCACTGGTGGGTGGGATGCGCCAGCAGCAGCCGCAACAGCCAACGCAGCACTAGCACAGTTCCCTCAGTGTGGAGCGTCTGGAAATACAATCACCACGTAGCCATTGGAACGGCGAGCTCTGGAGCTGGAACGGTTCTATACGCAGGAGCCCTTAATAGCTCCCTTGCGGTAGCTAACCTGATTCAGCCTCAATTTGCCGCCGGAGCCCTTACCGTCACGGAGGCCTAAATGGAAAAAACTAAGTACAAATGCGCTGAATGCGGAAGGGGAGTTCTCGTATCAGGGGATAGCGCCTTAAGGCTATGCGATCATAGAGACGCAACGATAATTGCCGAATGTAGTGCCACCTGTAGAGGGGATTCTACGTTCGGTGATTTCGGTGATGGAGAGCAAAAAAAACAGGAAGAGGCTAACCACCAATGAGCATTGCGGGACTTAGGGAAATGACAGATGCCGAGCTAGCTGGCAAGTCAAGGCGCTATGCCTGGAGAAAAACCCCGTCCCAAGTTACCACGGCTGGTCTTTGGTTTGACCTCTCGATGTCTCCTGGTAATCCGCCACCTAAGTATTGGTTTGATGCTCCGCCTACTACCGCAAAAATTATAAGCCAGTCGCTAGATGGGGGATTTTTTCATGGACCAAACACAACTCCAGACGTTCAGAAGCTAAGACTTATTACTGCAATGGCGAGCGTCGTAACCGCCCTCCCTATGAGCATGTTCCTTTGTGATTATCTTCTCTATTACCCATCATGTGATGATTCCACCACAGATCCACAGGCGATGGATAATTCTGTTACGCTCCCTAGATACACAGACGGAAAGGGAGTTCAGGCAATAGCTGTATCGGTAGCGGGAAGAACAGGCGGTCAGCGGTTTTATCTTACTTACACTAACTCGGATGGTGTTTCTGGCAGAACTTCGCAGACGGTAACGCAGAACTCATCAGCGGCTATCGGAACCATTGTAACTTCAGCTACGGCAACTCAAGCCTCAGCTAATCCGTTCATTGGACTGCAAGATGGGGATTCTGGAATTAGGTCAATCGAGAGCGTTACGATGCTTGGCGCGGATGTAGGATTATTCACGCTCATTCTAGTAAAGCCGATTGCTCAGATTGCCATTAAAGAAACAACTCCAGTAGAAAAAGATTTCCTTATTCATTCTATGGCCCTTCCAAAAATTGAAGACAATGCGTTTTTAAGTTTCTTGTGTTTACCGAACGGAACCTTAGCCGCTACATTATTAATGGGTGATTTGAAGGTAATTTGGAGCTAGTTTATGCCAGGATTTTCAAGCTACGATCAATTAGTTTCAGCCATGTCAAACGGGCAAACATTCAAAGCCATGTTCGGCAAGAACTTTAATCCAACTACCGCTGCGGTAGCGAATGAATGGCATACTCTCTTTCGTGGCGCGGGCAATCCTCCAGCCGATGCGATCTTTAATGCTGGAACGGCGCTCACTTTTCAGGCGGTGAAAGATAGCACGACAAACGCGGGGGCGCTTCCTCATGGGGGCGCGGTTCAACCTACTTACTATAAATACATTCTTAACGGCTCTTGCGTTTCTGCTGCCGCTACGGTAGTTCCAGCCGTAGTTGCGCTAGTTGATGTGATTGGCTTTTACCGAGTGACTGGGGTTACTACAACCACTGCACAGGCAACCACGAACACCCTCTCCGAGTCTGATACATTCACTGCCGATGCCTCAACGGATATTTGCACTCATACGAGCACGGCAAACTATCCAAGCAATATTTTAACAGGAACAAGAGTAAGGCTTACTACCACCACAACCCTCCCTGCTGGACTGGCACTAGCTACCGACTACTATGTAATTAGAGTAAGCGATACCACGTTTAAACTTGCAACATCCTACGCCAATGCAATCGCCGGAACCGCTATAAACATTACAGACGCTGGAACTGGCACCCACACCATGTCAAGGCTTCTCTCTAGGTACACAAACGGGGCTGGGCTTCAGGCAATCTTTTTTAACTCTAACGCGACTGCGCTTGGCGCTGCTACGCCCAACCTCTCACTTGGGTATACTAACTCAAGTCAGGCGACCTCAAGGGCAACTCCAACAGTCCTCCCTATCGGGAAAACAGCCGCAAGCAATTCGCATATTCTCTACACCGGAGCTACTGGTACAGGTAAGTACAACTACCAAGTTCCGCTGCAAGCTGGAGATGCAGGAATAGCCGAGGTGAATACTATCCAAAACTCAACCTCTTACGTTTCTGGTGAATATTCCGTAGCTCTAATTAAAGAGCTTGGGCGATTCCCGCTATCTACTCTTGGACTTGCGGCTGAAAGAAACTTCGTAACAGAAACTCCGTCCCTCCCTAGAGTGTACGACGGGGCCGCTCTCTACTTACTTGTTGGCTCTGGTGTCGCTACCCCATTAAGCTCAGCGTTCTCTGGCCATTTAGATTTTGTCTGGAACTAAGATGCTACTTGGTAACTACAACGTGTTCAATGCTAACCCAGGGAGGGCAATCGGGGGACCAACCGATCCAACTCGTTTCTTTAAGGGTTCGCGTTGGCTTAATTTCTTTGTAGGCGATCACATAGTAACGGACGTTACCGACAGGGACACTCTCCCAACTGGATATAATCCTCCTTATGGCTTCAACCTAGCCCTAACGGCTGGCGGGCTGACGAGTAGAAACAGGCTCGAAGGAATAGGGGCTATTAGCGGTGCCAATCTGGCCGGGGGAAGAAATGCCACTGGCGCACTCACGGGAAGTGGAACTGTTAGCAACGCGGCACTAGGGCTAATTGCCTCTGCCGTGGCGGCCCTTACCGGCTCTGGCTCCATAACCGCAAATATTAAGGGAAAGCTTGAGGCCGTAGCAGCATTAGTAGGCTCCGGCGACCTAGAGGGGGCGCTTGGGGCGCTTGCAAGCATGGTTTCCGAAGTGACCGGAAGCGGAGATGTCTCCGATGCCGCAATTACCGCAAAGGCAGCTTTGTCGGCTGATATCCTAGTAGCTGGTGGCGATATTACAAATGAAACAATCGCAGCCGCAGTCTGGGGGGCGCTCGCTACTGCATTTAATGAAACTGGAACGATGGGCGAGAAGTTGAACGACGCTGGTGGTGCTGGCAATCCGTGGGCTTCGCTGCTCGTAGATAACAATGATAGTGGAACTTTTGGGGAAAGACTCCAGAAACTCCTAACTACAGCTAAATTCTTAGGACTTAAGTAGAGACTTGAACCGTTTTTGCACCCTTTGAAGGACTGATTTTTGTAGGTATAATATGGACATGAAAAAATTACTGGCAGCCCTGTTCGTCTTTCTCCCTAGCCTTGCACTAGCGCAGCCATCTATCTACCAGCCACCGACTCCAGTGCAGAAGCTCGTCAAGACGCCGGGAGCTCCGGGATCTGAAGGTGTAGGGATTGCCACGGATGAATATTTTAGGCCCCAGGTGATTATCGGCGGAAACAGCGTGGCGGGTCCAGCCGCTGAAATCACCCCAATTGCCCAAGCCGTGATGCTTCCAACTTCAGTGCCAACATTATTCCCAGTCACTCCAAATGCCCTAATAAATACCGCGCCATTAAAGGCGATAAGAATTAACAATCAGTTTAACATTGATTTAAACTGCACCTACGGGGCCGCGAACGCCACCCCGATTCCATTTACGGTTCCCGCAGGATCTCAGCACTATGAAAATTTCGCAGGAAACGGGGCTAAGATGTCCAGTGGCGTTTCTTGTATAAAGCCGGGGGCTCCAACCCCAGCATCAGGAACCTTGCAGGTGTGGGGGTATTAAGATGAGAACAATTCTTTGGGCGCTCCTCCTTACACTCACAAGCTGGCTAGTTATCCCTAGAGATACGCGAGCAGACTTAACTAATTTAATCTCAGGGTACATATCCCCCACAGCAGTAGTAACAACGGGCGCTGGAGTCGCTGCGGTAATTGGAGCTAATACGGTTAGCGGGACCGATTCGGCATCTATCTGCTTTAGTGGAGGCGGAGGGGCTATTTGTAATGAAACTAGAGGTGGGTACATAGCTGTCTACGGAAAGCAGGAAGTAAGCCAAACGGGAGGAGTTAGCATAGGGACCGCCACCGGCAGCGCCGGGGCAGTAGCTCTTAAAACTACTGGCTCTGACCGACTTTCTATTTCCAGCACCGGAACATCCACGTTCACGGGACAGGTACTATCTACTACCACATCCGATCTCGGCTGGACTCTCGTGTCTGTAGCCAATCAGGCATGTAATACAACCTGTACCAACGCTTGCGTAGTTGCCAAGAAACAACATCAAAGGCGCTTTTAGCTTGCACCGACGCGACGGCTGATATTTGCCTTTGTGCTGGAGCTTCTTAATTTTATGGAGAACCTTTTTATGAAACATTTACTTACCGGATTTTTGCTATCTCTTTCTGTCATTGTTGGAATTTCATTCCTCGTAGCTGAGGATGATATCAGCATTGCAACTGGAATTGTTGGTGGGGGAAAATTCCTCGGAGCTAAAACCTCAGACAACATGACTACGGTTCCAGTGCTAGGAATTGACGCAAGTAGCAATACTCAGCTAAACGCCCTCTCTGGAAAAACTGCGATTATCTCAATTGCGAAAACTCCAGCGGCTACTTTTAGCTCAACTGGCTCCACTATCCCCCCGCTCCTTACTACTTCAGAAACAGTAGCTGGCGCAGGAACTACAGTGGCAGATGCGGCGGCCCTTTCGGGGCACTAAGTACGTTCACCAAATCACTGGCGCTAACGGCACCGTGGGCTGGAAGTTTGTTACAGCCACCCCTGTTGGGTCGGTGCAGATTCTCCTCAACACTACGGCTGGCGTAGCTAAGATTTACGGAGAATCAGGAAGCACTGTAAATGGTGGTTCTGCTGATGCTGCTTTCACGGCGCTTACAGGTGTTAAGCCAATTATCTGCATTAAGACTGCGGCACTCACTTACCTATGCGCGTAAGGAAACTACATGAGCTGGATTTCTGATGTTGGCGGCTGGATTGGCAACAACTCTGATTGGATAAAACCAATAGTAGGCGCTGGCCTTGGTGCCTATAAGCAATCGCAAACAGATAACGCTCAATCTC
Organism: Alphaproteobacteria bacterium; assembly: GCA_016722515.1. NCBI lineage: Bacteria > Pseudomonadati > Pseudomonadota > Alphaproteobacteria > Alphaproteobacteria bacterium. The sequence continues at coordinate 14,406 of JADKJE010000013.1, read as the reverse complement.
AGTACCTGGATTATTTGCGTCAAAGGGAGCAACAGAACTACGATAATTCTGTTGCTCAGATAAACGCATACAATACTCAAGGGGCTCAGGCGGGTTCGGGCGGTGGTGGCGGAAACGATGCGGCCCGCATGGCCGCAGCCGCCAAGGGTCAACACGCAATGGATAAGACCTATAAGCAACTTCTAGCTATGTACGCTCCATACAGGCAGACTGCTGATAGGTTGCTCCCGCAGATGACCCAAACCTACGAGAATTCACTTGGGCTACAGAACGGGCTTATGCAGTTCTTAAATAGTCCAAGCCAGGTGGCTAAGCTTAACGGATCAATCCCCGCTTATAACGTAAACGTCCCTCTACCTGATTCTGTAAGGATGAAATAGTGGCACCTCCTAGCTATACGCCGCTTGCGGCTCAGCAACAGCAACAGGGCGGTAGCATGGGCGGAATTACAAACCCCGATGGTTCCCCATTAACCCCGCAGCAGCAACAAGCATATTACCAGTGGCTAATGCAGCGGGGGCAGGGCGGGCAGCCTCAGCAAATAGCCCCCAAGGGGCAATCTGGAATAGAGGTAGTTCAGGGTGGGCTACTAAAGAAACTACTAGGTAGTGGCGCTGATAGCGGCGCTGGTAGCGGCTCCATGGGCAACGGAGTAGCAGTTGGTCCAGTGGCATCAGGGGAAGCTTACGGCGGAATGCTAACGTCAAACATTGGGCCAGTAGCTTCAGGCGAAATGTACGGCGGTGAGCTCGCGACAAACTCAGCGGCGGCGCAACCCTTTAACGAGTCCGGTCTTGGTCGAGGAGTTCAAGGAGTAGGCGGGGCGCTGCAAGCCTATAATGGCTACAACCAATACAAGAACGGGCAGAAGATCGGAGGTGCCGCAAATATTGGTGGAGGTGCCTTTAATACCTATGCGGCCCTTTCTGGGCAGGGAGGGAGTTATGTCCCCTATGTAGGAGCCGCCGTGGGTGCTGCGAACATTGGTCAGCAAATGCTGAACAAAGAGGGGAATAGCGAGGACAGGGCGGCGGCGGCGCAAGCTGAGGCAGCAAAGGCCGCAATGATGTTTATCCCCGTTTATGGCCAAGCGGCTTATGCGGCCCTTGCCGGAATCGATGCTGTTACTGGCGGAAAAGGAACCAAGTACCTCACTAAGGGAATGGAAAAGACGAATCAGCTTACCGACAAGATTGATTTCGGGCTTGGAAAGTCGGTTAGAAGCAAGATCTTTCATCAAAATACTCGCGGAAAGCAGATGGAAACGAGCGCCGAGCTAATGAGTAAGTTCAAAGACGATCCGCAGTACCAGGCTTTTGTTTCTGGAATGAGAAAGCAGTACGAAGCACCACCACCAGATCCAAGTAAACCGTTCGCTGGAAAGTACGCAACCTTCGATGAGTATAAAAAGGCAGGGCTTCAAGCCAATGACCTTACAGGAACAGAGAGGGCAATTCGCGGCGGCGGGGCTGAATACACTCACCTAAGCCCAGAGCAGCAACAGGTATACACTCAGGCGCTTATTAACGCAGATCAATTTCAGTCTGGACATGGAGGGGTAGGTGTTAAGGATTTGGCGGCGGCGCAAAAAATATTTGAGGATGTTAAGGCTGGTGGTTTTAAGGCTAATACTAAAAGTGCGCCGAGCACTAAAGGCATGGCGATATCGACCCTGCCGCTAAGAATCCCTCAAGCAAACGTAGCACCAACTATAGGCGTTCCAAGATCTCCCGTTGGTGTTTTGGGGCAGCCAGAACAGGCTCAAACTATGATTCCAGGCCGCTCAAAAACTAGGTCGCCCGGAATAGACTTACAAGGCAGGAGGCTTAAATACTAATGGCTACTAATGTCTATAAATCCCCGTATGGTAGCGTGAACCTCGGAGGCCTTAACCAAAGGCAACAAACAAGGGCTCAGTTTCTAGCCAATAACAATCGAATGGGAGAAGCTAATAGATCTATTCAAAAGTGGAGAATCCCAAAGGCTCCAACGCCAGCGCAAAATACTCAGCCAGTAGTAAGCTCTCAGGGCATTGCTAACGCGCAGCCAGCAGCCCCGGCCTCTCCTACTCAAGATACCACAAATACCGTATTCCCAAACTCTCAGATGTTTGAGCCAAAGAACTACCAGGGCTCTCCTCTTTACCAGTTTCAGGTGAAAACAGGACAGGACCAATTAGCTAAGTCTCTCGCGGCAAAAGGCTTAACTAACTCAGGCGCTGCAATTCAGCAGGAACTAAATATTCCAATGATGGCTGCTGCTCAGGATACTGACAGGATGCAGCAGAACGCCAACAACAATGCAAACCGCCTTCAGTCTTATCAGATGGCAGAGGCAGACAGATTAGAACGTGCTGGAAATAATCAGTGGGACCGTGGCTTGTCCCTCGCGCAACTAATGGCGCAACAATCCCCATGGCAAGCAGCCCTCGGCGGATTAGACCAGACGGGAAGCCTTACGAAAGAGCAAGGAAAATCTCTCGCAAATTACCTTGCGAGTCAGTATTCAAGGGGCGGGGGTGGCCGGGGTGGCTCCGGTTTTACTCCAATAGCACTTCCTAGCGGCCCAGACTTTAGCAATATTCAACCAGCCCAGATTTCAGGGAACCAGTCGAGTAGCAATGGTTGGCAGAATGTGATCACGGGACTACTTGGGAGTTTTCTATAAATGGCTCCAAAATATAATCCATTAGCCGTTGGTCAGCCTCAAGGCATTCCTATGTCTGGCCTACTAGGGCAAGACTTCAATACTGAGGCTATTGACTGGAACGATGAAATGAAGCTCCAGGCGGCGCTTAGAGCTCAGGCTCTAGCTGAGGAGCAATCCCAGATGCAAATAGATCAAGCTAAGGCAATGAACCCTATGCTCCTGCGTCAGTCTCAGCAAACTCTCGACGCAAATCAGATTAAGCTCCAGGATGCTCAGAATGAGCAGGAGTTTAAGAAAGCCCTCCAGATGGCCATGAGCGCAGAGCCTCAGCAGAGAGCAGACCAGGCAGCAAATCAAATCTCATCAGACATTCAAGCCACGGCTGATGCTAACGGTGTTGCTCCAGGTCAGATTTCTCCACTACGAAACCCGGAAGATGCAAGTGCTGAAGCTAGGGCCAGAGAGTTGGCTAAGCCAAGCAGCTTACCAGCCCAGCTAGATCTAGGAGAAGGCCTTGCGCTTAAATACGGAATGCTTGATGAGGCTGCAAGGCTGCAAAACTCTAAGAGAACTGCGGGGGGGGATAGGTTGCTCACTGACACCGAATTGGCTCAGTTTGGGTTGCCTGAAGGATCTACCGTTCAGACTCTAAAAGCAGATCAGGCGGCAAAGAGGCTCGCGCTTGGAAATAAGAACTCAGCTATTGCAGACAGACGGACTGTCACGAGCGAAACGAATACAAAAATACGACAGGGGACTGCCCCTAAGGGACTAACGGACTCTGAGGTGCAGTCATACAATGCCCTCGATGATCTCTCTAGTTTAACCAAAAACGTCAAAGAAACATACATGCCGTACATCTCGGAGAATCGAGCAGAAAGGTTTCTAGCGGCGGCGACAAATCCAAACTCAGCCGCAGCAAGAATGCAAGCTGAACTAACTCTACTAACCACTCAAATGGCGGCAGCCTGGAACGGAAAGCGCCTAAGCGATCTTGATTATAAGACCATGGCTCCATTAACCCAGATCAACGATCTCGATACACTAGAGACGGTATCAAATAAGCTTGATAGGTTGGAGCAAATTGCATCTATTCGCCGCGATAACCTAACTTCAAACTTAGAAAAGTCTGGGCGTAACGTGGATAATTTTAAGGTAAAGAAAGCGAATAGGGCTCCATTTGACGTTCCCCGCAACGCAGACGGTAGTGTCTTAACAAAAGAACAATTTCAGGCTTGGCAGCAAGGGAAAAGGTAGATGGGTGCTTACGAAGATTATTTAGCACAGGCCGAGTACGAGGACTATTTAAGGCAAGCCCAGGCGGAAGAACCCTCAGTCATCTCTAATCCAAAAAGAATACCGGAAACCCCAAGGAAAGAACCGACGCCATATCAGCTAGGCCCAGACTACAACCAGTCAGTTGGCCAGAATGCCTGGAAGGGAATTGAAGACTCTCCCGATGCAGGATACCAGCTAGGATCTGATGTGGTTGGACTAACCGCTGCTCCACAGGAGGATGTTAGTGGGGCATTAAGCAGGGGCCTTAGGGCTGGGCTGGGTAGCGGATTACTAGGAAATGTTCCATCCAATATATACGACGCATTTACAAAGAGCCCAGAGCGCGGGCTTCGCACTGTTGGCGGTATGGCGGCTGGAACTGCCGGGGCGGAAGCTCTAGGCGCTGCCGGGGCTGCCGGGGGCACTCTGATTTGGCCCGGAGTCGGCACCGTAGCTGGTGGCCTAGCTGGAGGAGCACTAGGCTTTGGTGGCGGGCTACTTGGATTTGACATGACCACAGATGCCTTAACGGGCAGCACGGATGGAATAAAGCAAAGTCTCCTAGACTGGTATAATGGCAAGGGGAAGAGCATTGATCAGTATCAAAAAGATCTCGCATATAACTCCTCTCAGGCCATCCCGTTTGGAATGGCTCACTCGGCAGTGACGCGGGGCGTTCCTGCTACTTATAGAAAAATCACGGAGCCATTTTCTACGGATAGAGCTCAGGCTAGAGTTTATAACGATCTTAACGCCGCCGAGCCAGGATTCGCTGATAAAGTTGACCCAGCTTATGAAGCCGCTAAGCAAGCAGGGAATTCGCTTGTTGAGGGCTACTCTCTTCCTGAACTCTTAAATAGCGATCCACTTAAAAGAATGTTCCGCAGTGCCGCGAGTGATGGCCTCAACGCTCAAAACGCATACGGAAACTTTGAGCGAGCCAGGGCTGACACTAATCTTAAATACTTAAACAATATTCCGGGGCCAGACGCCGCCCCACTCGCTGACGCAATTAACCTTGCAGATACTAGCGTAAGGGCCGACAGAGCCGCCTCTCAAGCCGCCGCTGATGCCGCAATTAAGGAGAGAACATCCCAAACGACAAGTGACATAACCAGTAAGCAAGCCGCTACCGATGCTCAAATTGCAATGTCGCAAAAAGAAATAGCAGATAGGCTTGACGCTGCTGCGGCTGCGCGGGAAGCCGCTCAGGGGCAAGTGCAAGAATCTCTGCTCTCGTTTCCTGAAGAAATAGATCCAACCGTAGGCGGAGCTCTAGTTAGGCAAACAATCAAAGAGGCTAAGAGTAGCGACTTAGCTAATGTTAGTCGCCAAATAAAGAGCGCTGGAAACGGACTAGTCCCGCCAATGGCGGCCAAGGAGGTAATAGCTACCGATGCTCCAAACTACTTTAGAGATATGGGATCAGCTCCAAACGAAGCCCTGTCTAGCGTTATTGCTGATCTAAGTAGGGAGGGGGAATCTTCCCTGCTCCTTGATGCCAAGGGGAAACCTAGCGTCTCTGAGATTCCATACACAATCCAAAATATACAAGACCTCCTGAGTCGACTTGGAAAGGTAAAGGGCGACCGTGCTAGCGTTGCCGTAGCCACAAAACTTGCTGATGCCCTAAAGATAGATCTTCTTATGGCTGTGGACTCTGGAACAATCACTAAGGGTGATTATGGTAGGTTGATGGAGGGGCGAGCCGCTAGATTAGAAGTCGGAAAGACTTTTGAAAATTCCCAAGTGCCAGCGAAAGCAATATTAAAAGTTCAGCCAGGAAACGCTGAACCAGTTATTCCAAATGAAGGAGTGCTGGATTTATATATTCCTCTTGATACCAACATGAGGGCTAAGGTTACGATTCAGAACTACAAGAAAATTGTAGGTTCCTCTGACGCCGCACTCGACCCTCTTTATAGAAGGGCCGTCGACTCTTTTAGAAGATTTGCGGTTAGGGAAGGTGGCTTAGTTGATGCTAAGGCTGCGAGTAAGTGGATCTCAGATCGATCTATTTTCCTAAATGAAGTTCCTGCCCTAAAAAACCTCCTAACGGACACTCAAGCTAGACAGCAGTTTCTAGGATCTAAAATCGCAGAAGAAGTTCAGGCTAAGGTCGCGGCAAAACAAGCCGAGATAGAGACTCGAAAACTAAAAGCTACGAGCGACAAAGAAGTAGCCCAGATAGCTAAGGACGGTGAGGCTGAAATAGCAGCCATTCAAAAACAAAACGCGAGAACTCAAAAAGAAATAGACGAGTCAGCCGCTCAGTATTTGTTAGGGGATAGGGATTTACATAAAGTAATCCCAGCTATTCTAAGAGCGCCAGACTCTCTTAAGCAAATAAGAGACACGGCGCATTTCTTAAAAGCAAGAGATCCAAGGGCCGCTACTGGTCTTTTCCGTGGAATAGTTGATTACTTAATCAACGAGTATTCACCTTCAGTCAGAGCCGCTCAGGAAAAATTGAAATCAGGGACTCAGCTTCCTGGGGATGTCACCGCAGGGCACCTAGCAAACCAGATCGATAACATTGGCCCTATCTTACAGGAGCTTAAAAACGCTGGAGCCGCCACCGAATCACAAATTCAGAATCTAATGTTCCTAGAGGATAGTCTCCGTAGCCAGTATAGCATTGGAAAAGCAAAGGCCCTTAGCGGAAAGGCTGGATCTAACACAGCATCAGATCTCACCGTAATTGGGGAAATGGGGCGAATGGCTGGAGAGGGCTATTTAAGAGGTACTATAAGCCAGCTTCCTGGTGGTAAATTCATCGTCGCGGTACTAGAGCCACTTCTTAGAAAAATGCCAGCCGAGAAATACAAAGCGGCAATGCTTGAGGCTAATTTCAATCCTAGAGTTGCCAGGGATTTTAGGAATAAGGCCACGGCTAAGAACGTGCAGCGCACTGCCATGGAGGTTTTTAAGGACGAACTTAGCTCTGCGGGCCTCGGCCTTGAACGGCTACCAGTTGCGAATGCCGACGCCAAGCGGAACCTAACCATAAATAAAGCTCATGAGGCCACCGCGAAAGCTGTATTCCCAAATGTAGATGACATCAGGAATCCAAAGGCTCCAGGCAAGCTTGAGAAAACTAGCTTCAACCTGGATAAACTTAACCCGTTTACTGCTAGCACCGCAGAGGCCAGCGATAACCTAACCATTGACGACATAAACAGAGCCAATGCCGATATGACCCGTGGGCGCGGATTGAGCGCAGAGACGAGGGCTAGGATATCTGTTGAGTCTAATGGCAACCCTGATGCCATTTCTCCAAAGGGAGCTCAAGGGCTAAGTCAGTTAATGCCAGCCACGGGCCGCTGGATTGGGCAGCAGCTTAATGAACCATACCAGCCGCTCACAAAAAACATGACGGCAGAGCAGCGCCAGGCATCAATTGAGCAAAACATCAGGTTTGGAGATTGGTATTTTAGAAAGCTAGAAGAAGACTTTAAGGATAAGACTCTAGCCAGGGCCGCCTACAATGCTGGGCCAGCCAGGATAAGGGCAGCCATGAAGGCCGCAGGAACTAGGGATGTTAATACTATTCTGCGTAGCCTACCAAAAGGAGTTCAAAAGGAAACTCTCCCTTATGTTGATAAGATTGCTCAGCGGTATGGCAGGGGGTGATCTGCGTTAGTGCTTAGGGTTTGTTCAGGGGGGATAATGGTTGCGGAGGACTCAGGAGATGAGATTGCAAATACTGAAAATGGAAAGCCTGATGAGCGACCGCGAAAGATTCGCGATTTATTCACTGATAGGGTCGTTGGCATCGTTACTGGTGCTGCTATTCCTGTGGTACTGCTGCTAATCCCAATAATTAATAAGTACCTGGATAACTCTAAGGAGATTCAAACGCTCCAGATAAAAGAGAACGCAGAAGACATTGAAGAAATGAAACGTAGGATGGTTGTTCTTACAAACGTCATTGTTAGCTCCCAGATGCAGATTCAAGCTCTATCCTCTAAGCTCTCGGAGTGTGAAGAGAGAACAAAAAAGGAACAAAAACCATGATCGATGCGGCCATGTGGGGAAAAATTATAAGCGCAGTTATTAAGGTGGAGTCTGGCGGTAACGCGGGGGCTGTTTCCCCCGCTGGCGCAAAGGGCCTAATGCAGCTAATGGACGCAACCGGAAAGGAGGTGCTTAGGGACTTAGGCTTTGAAGAAGAGGAGTATAATCCATTCAACGAAAAGCAAAACATCTTGCTAGGCTCAACCTACCTTAAGAAGCTTTACGGAATGTTCGGCGATTTGCGCCTTGCATTTGCGGCTTATAACGCCGGGATGGGAAGAGTATCGAGACTATGCATGGCGCATGGAGATTACTATAACGACATTAGGGATCACCTCCCAGCCGAGACTAAAAATTACGTTGAAAAAATTCAGTCAGAACTACACCAAATGGGGGTCTTTCTATGAGATACTTGCTAGCTATTCTGCTCCTTGCTCAAGTCTCCGTTGCCCAGGAGAATCGTGGCGTGAGTTGGATTCTACAAATGTGCTCTGAGCATACCGACTGCTCAGCGATTGAAGCAGCCTATAGGGGAGTTCCTGTTATTAATGCTGGCTGGATGTACCTAACCAGTAACCCTAACCGTTGCAAATGCGCCCCAAGGCTTCTTGAAGATTCGAGGCAAAAAAACATTCGCATTGATATATGTAACTCGACATGCTTCCCCGAAAGAGGGCGCTCCTGCCAACCAGCAGAATGTTTTGCCGGTCAGCGCCAAGGAGAAGCTGGAAAGAAAATACTTGCGAACGATCCTGCGACATACAAACGCATTGACCGTTCGATTGCCATGGCTCAGGCGAATCTTTTATCGGCAAAAGGCCCGCTAAAACTTTTCGTAAAATCATGTCTTGAGTGTAGCATCGACCCAGCCGCCAGAAAGAAACTAAACGCATATGTAGCGGCGAAATTCTCTAGCTACCCCGGTGTTGAGTTCGTTGATAATCCTATAAACGATCGCTGTCAGCCTGGGATGGTCTGCGAAAAGCACGGCTCTCCCGTTGGGAATAATAACCTAATCGCTGATAATGATGGGCTCGACTATGATGGAATCGACCAGCTTAGCTACTGGAGGAAGAATAAGCCAAGCCGCCTGGTGCTCGCCTGGAAAGGCTGCAATAACGGGCTAGCAAAAGGGGAGACTTTTAAGCCAGGACAGAACCGTACAAACTACTGCTCAGCTAGTCGAGATGGAAAAGATTTCAATAGCGCGACTATTTCCAATGCCGTGGATAAGCCCACCGAAGCCGTTGATCCTCTCGACCTAAAGGGTTGCCGGAAGATGCTAAAAGCTCCCGATGGGCCACAGAAGTTCGTGCTAAAGCTTTCCGAGGGCAGGGCGCACAGTGTTTGGTTGTCGCCTCCGGCTCTATCTGGAAAGACTTTTAAGAAGGTGGAGCTCTTAAATCATGGTAAGCGCATAGATGGCTCTAGGGCTGGCGTTCCAGGCTACCGCTACGGGGTGCCATACCTCCCAGACACCACTAATCCTAAGCGTAGGCTCTATGATTTTATGGGACACCCTAGAAGCTATCCAGATAATTCGGTCTTACATGCTGATGGATTTTGTTGGATACTTGAAAAACCTAGATTTCGCGTTGATTAATTTTCCGGAGAAACTCCATGCCACCTTATGTTCTTGTTATTCTAAACCTCATTCTTGATTACATTGCCAACAATGCAGATGAAATTGTTAAGGCTATCAAGGATAAGTTCCTAACCTCCAAGACTGTCCCGGCTGTAGTTAGTGCGATTCAAGAGTTCGGGTACGCTCCAAGCGGCGAGAACCTGGAGAAACTCCACACGGTGCTAAAAGAGAACGGCGAGGACGCAGATCAACTTGCTAAGATCTTAATCAACAGCGCCACCGTCTAGGTCGGAGTAGGTTAAGCAGTTAAGATACCGCTTCTTACTGTTAATCCGCCGCCGCTGGTGTTCTCTATGGGCAATCGCGCATTTGCGGCAATGCGTTCCTGTTAGCCGCTTCCCTCCGCACTCCTGGCAGAGCTTTAGCTTTTTCTTTCTTAGCTGATACTTTCTTTGCCGACTAACACCCAGCGAGGAAAATTCATCGTGGATTTTCTTCCCCATTAGTTAAGCCTTTGCTTCATGGGAGTCCGCTTATTACAAAATGGGCAATAGCTCCAGTGGAGAACGACACCACACATAAGACCGGCGCAATCTATCCACCGATGAAACCCCAAGTAGCACTTTAGTCTTCGTATCATTTAAGCCCCCTACAACTCGTCTCCACCACGACCGTATTACAAAGCCGCAAATCTCTATAATCGCAAACCGCAGTAGATCCAATAGCGCAGCCGCCGTCCCAAGTTCCTGGTAAGCTCTCTCTACCAAGGATAACCATCACTCGCGGGAAAACATGCAACCTCTTCCTAACTCTCTCCGCTCTCGCTGCCCATAAGGCCCGACGATACTGGCCGCCGAACTTCCTGAACCGCACACGCGCAGAATGATCTACTACGGTGATATTGGCTTTGGGGTACATGCGCTCGTAGTTTTTGATGTCTGCCACGGTGCCGATGAGTAAGACTGTAATTGCTGCGATGATATTCATTTCCCCATCTCCTCCAGAAGCTTAATAAACGCCGACCGCCTGATAAAATAATCAGTGTCGGCAAACTCCGCCCCAAACTCCTCCCGCACCGCATTTAGTGTCCAGAGGCAGCCAGCCGTGAACGCATCTACTGGCCCCATTGATATCGGCATCCAAAACTCATCCCACGATCCAGAATGGCCGTCCTTTTCGCGCTGCAATCGACCTTCTTTTATTGCGGTTGTGTACCACTCCTCCGCCGCTTGCTCTTTGGTTTTCATTTATCCCCCTTCTTCCAAGCCGCTGCGGTGATCCTCACGAATAAGGACCACAAAAGCAACACAAACAGCACACCAACCGAGCACTCAAAAATCGCCGCGATAAATTCCAGCCCGCTCCAAAATGCTTGCGCTATTTCTTTATCACTCATTTGCTCCCCCGCGATTTCCAGTAGTCATCAAAGGACACCTCCGTCCCTCTGTACCCATATTCAATCGCACAGTCAGGACATTGCACTATCGCATTCTGCCACACCTCACGCGCAAAAGCTTCGAGTTCGGGAAGGGTAAAGACCATCACCTCTTTCGCCCTTTCGATGTCCGGCGAATCATCGTCGAACTCGACAATTATCTGATCTTTGTCGTCAACTGTTTCTAAAAAAGTAAATCCCTGATGCCCTATCTCGCTCATTTCTTCGACCTCCGCTTTTTGGGTAGAACTTCACGGACTTTTATTGTTTTGGCTCCGCGTGGAGGCCACTCACTTCTTAAAATAGTCAGCGCCTCACGTTTAGTGTCATATAAGAATAAGTAGGGGTCACCACATCCGAGGACATTAACCCACCACTCCCTAGCCTTCCGCTTGCGTGTCATTTTGTGGGCTCCTTTAATGTTTTTGCGGTCCCATTACCGTCGATGCTATCGACCCTAGTTCCGCTCTTATCGCTTGTCCTTCTTGGCTGTCGGCCCATGCGTCTGATTCCCATTTTTGAGAGTCAAACTCTCCCGATTTTGCCCGTTCTGCGAGATGCTTAAACCCGTTAGCTTGAAGATCGTTCACTAGGTTTATGCACGGAGTCGCAAATGGCGAGCGGAAATCATCATAGTGGTATTTTTGCGCCTTCTCGATCATCCATGTGGGACAACCGGCTTTATTCATTTCGGTTGCCAGCTTTTCCGCTGTTGAAATTTTCACTTCGCCCATAGGAATCTCCTCATAGTTCATGTCGGAATCTTCCATACCGCAATCTCCGCGCCGCTTGTGCTTGTCGCAGAACTGCGTCACTAGCTGGAACGTGGGGTCTTTTTTAAAGCTGCCATCGCGGGAGTATTCCTTTTTGAGTCGGTAGCGAATGGTGGCGGTATTCCCGCACCCGACTTGCTGACAAAGGGAGTTTTCCAATGCCTTGGGGATTGGTTTCGTTTCTCCGTTCTCGCCAGCTGCAAGAAAGAACCAAGGAATCGCCGCTACCGCTGCGCTCATGCGTCCAAATCCGCGCTCGAAAACTAAATGCCCTTTGCGGTAGAACTCTACAACGGCACTAACCCGCCACTCATCGCCCGACATTTCCGAGCTTTTCCAGCGCGGCACCATCCGAATTTTAATTTCGTCATAGTGCTCATCGTCACGATGTCGTCTCTGAAATACCGTATCTTTAATATCCATACTCGTCCCTCTCTCCTCTTCAAAAATTCAACTAACGCTCTGTCGCGGTGGATTATGGCGGGTCATTTTATCCCCCCTCCCAATTTTGCCCTCAACGCAATCAGCGCGGGGTCTTGCCACCGCAAGACGGCCCCGTATAAATCGGATTTGCTTCGTGTATTTGCGGGCTCTGTCCTTGCCAGTATTCCCGTACCTGCTGCTGGCTCACTCCGCAATTCGCGCAAGGTGTTTCGATGTACTCCATCACTAGCTTGCCCCTTGGGATGTTCAGCGACCAACTCTTGCCGCAATTCTCGCAAATTTTGTCTATTTTGTAGGTCTTGCTCTTTTGCAGTGCGGCCATCTCGAATATCTTGTCGTTGTTTGGTTCCACTCTCGTACTCCCTCGCTAAAATCCTTAACTCCTCTCTCACTGCGTGGCGAGAGAGGTCTTCTAAATCTGGCTTCGTTTGCTTGATCATTCTGGTCTGAGAGTGTGTGACTTGCTATCCTCTACGCAGATGCTCTTAATCGCCCACTGACAGCACTCTTCCAATTTAGTGAGAGCCAGCGACGATTCACGATTTGGATTTAGGTTTTTTCGTAGTCCTTCTTCGAGGTGAAGACATGCTGCCCTAATCAACGCCATCTGTTCTTGAGCCATCGGCCCTGGCTTCATCCATTGTAAATTGCTTGTTCCGTCTATCATTTCATCTCCCTAATTGTTAAATTACTAACGTAGTATCCATTACCAATCTCAAACCCTGGCCTCTGCTCATTAGCTCTACAACCGCTCATTGCTATGATCGCGAGGCCAGCTAAAATCACTAACGTCGCTTCGATTACAAATGCCCAGATGATGCCTTCCATAGCTCTCCTGCGTTAAATTTTACTGTTCCCAGCTGCGAGAAGAGTACTGGAGTTCACTAAAGAGTACAATAGAAAAAGAACTAGAGCTCTGAAATAAATTTTCCAGGATACTCAGCAAGGACTTTTGGATCTGTAATGACGAATCTGCCATTAATCTTAACGGCCTGAATATGGAGTGGATGAGTCTTTGGTAGACGGCAGAGCCTCGCTATGTAACTCTTAGTTACGTTTCTAAGTCTAGCAAGCCCGGCTGCGGTAAGAATTTGTTTCATGATTCAGATTCTAGCACAGGTACACTAGTGGGTACAGCATCTCGAATCGCCACAGCGCCCTTTAGTGTGCGCCTAAGCTCTCGCCAGTTAAGGCCTAGAGTCTGGCAGCACTCAACGAATCCGCCAGGCTCAGGCGTTGCTAGATCCCAGGAAAGCTTCCTATCTAGTAGTAGCCACCTTTTAGCTTCTCGGCTGTTCTCACAGATGGCGGCAATAATAGCCACCTGGAGAACATGCGCCATTGCTTCGTTTTCAGTCATAGGGGATTACGATGCAAAGTTATAGGTCTACGTTTCGGCCCTTAAAGGGTTTTGGATGGGGTACGTTATACATTTCGTTCCCGAATATTTTCACCTCAGAACTATCTACATGGATAACGGTGCTGTCTTCAAAACAATGCACCACCCAGACCGTATTAATATTAGGCCCGTAATCAATGATAAACAGCGCATGTCCTTCCCCTTTCGGGGTTAAGACCCAAATGGCAGGATTAAGCTGGAGGATCATTCCATTTTTTCCAAAGCGCAACCAGATCAGCCTCGGTAAAGAGTTTGTTTTGGTTGTCGGGCATTAATAAAATCTGGGCGACCTCTCTAACGGTCTTCTCTTTCACTCTTTCGAGCTCAAGCCTTAGATCGTAATTCTTAGTAGCCATGTCGCCAAGCATTTTTTCCATTCTAGCCTTTGTCCGAGTGTTCGGCCCCATGTCCTACCACTCCGTATAGACAACAACGCCAAAGCCGCGACCGTCAGTTATTTCAAATGCGGTAACGTCCGGGATTCCAGCAAACTTATAAGCCATTGTTACCATGTCATCATCCGTAGTAATTGACTTAAACGCTGCAAGCACGGCCTTGTCTGGGCCGGTTGGAATCTCTGGGATTTTACGCCACACCCGAACATTAATTCCTACTTCCTCGCTTCTCATAGCGGTCATGGATTCGTAGAACGGGACTCCCGGCCTAGACTCTGGGAGCTTTCGCGGCGGGCCGGACCTCTCTAGCTCCTCCACCCTCCCATTAAACGGGATTACATTAGCCCCCGGAATCGGGATGTCGCCCGACTTCATGAGCTCAATATTCTCAGCTAATCTTTCCTGCTCTACTCTTGTTAAATTGCCGTTTT
>JADKJE010000012.1 GCA_016722515.1 Alphaproteobacteria bacterium | reverse complement strand
GTCACTACAACGAGTTTTGTCTCCATCACAGGTGCATTTCGACTCCTTGTTAGAGATACGGTCTAAAATCGCCTCCTTTGCTTTTCGTAAGTAATACTCTCGTTCGTCACTCTCAAAACAACCCTCACCTTTTGGCTCGGCCCTGTATATCGTGCCTCCACCACATTCGGGGTAATCAACTCTGAACTCTCCGTGTCGTAGACGTAAGTACCCTACCTGCTTGCCATCCATGAATGCATCGTACTGTTCAGGACAAGCTCCGCAGGTTTCTCTTAGTTCAATTTTATCCATGTTTATTTTACTTACTGATAAGGTCTTGATATGAGCTGGTGGGGAAAGGCAACAGGACTTACAAAGCTTCGTTACACTGTCTGCGGGGTTGTATACTTTTGCTTCCCCCTTTCATTCCCCCATCAACTCACATCTCAAAGAACTTATACCTTCTCCTGCTCAATAAAGTTGATTCCGTGTCTCTTGTCTACTCCGAATATGATTTCCAACAGCTTGTGAAACCATCGCTTCTTAAAGACTATAAACGTGCTGTGGGTTACATTTGATTCCTTCGTCAACCCGTTCCAAAACTCAAGCAAGTCCTCCTGCTTCTCGAAGATGAATATGCTCTTTGTTACGTTTGTTTTCTTCATACTTTTTCTTGCTCAATAAAGTTCACTTCTTCGATTGCGAGAGTCTTTAACCATGTTCCTAGTGGTAGACCCTTTTGGCGGGCGTATCGTTCCATTTTCCGCTTCTGTTCTGATGTATCCCACGTTAGGTAGGTACGGCGTTTCAACTGTGATTCTGGGTTAGTTTTTCAGGGTCCTGTTTAGCCTCATGTGGTCAGTCGGTCATCGTGGTCCACAGAGCAAACCTAGAGCGTCCAAGTCCTTTGCTTTTGCGTCGTTAGGGCTCTTGCTCATGCTCTTACACTTTCCTAGTATGATTTCACGGCCATTATTTGTAGGCGAAGCTGGAAACTGGTCTAGAGCTGTTTGATATGCGTCGTTCATGTTTAGTCAGTTGCTGATAAAGCAAGCATCGCGCCGAATATAAAGGCCCCCGTCACCCCGCCTGCCAGAAAGACCACCGAAAGAATAAGTACATCCATACTAATCAGGTTTTACTAGTAAAATCTCCCATCCTGCCAATTTGAAGTAGTGTCTCCATTGTGCGTCGGTTCCAAGAAAGATGTCCTCCTCATCTCGTGTCTCGTGCTAGTGTACAAGTCCCGCCTCCAAGTGAAGTTCAAAGTCGCGCTGTAGTTCGTCCATAATTAGTTCATTAGAAGTCCAATAATCCAGTTGCCCGCCGTCATCAAGACCGCAATCGTGAACATAACCATCCAAAACTTACGCGCTCCTGTCCATTCTTTTACCTTTCGTGTCTCCATTGTCTCTGCTTCTGGGAAGGGTTCTCCGTTTGGGTAAACGCTTCCACTCATATCTATAGGTTTCCAATGCGTTGCCTTTTTTGCTTTGTTCATAGTGTTTGTTTGAACTTACTGTCTAATACTTAGAGTATATACTAGATACTATAGGATGCAAGTAGGAAGGGGATAAGTCTAAGAATTGGCCTCAAAGAAGGCTTTTGCGAACTTCTGGGAGCAGAGCGAACGGAACTCCATATCGCTGTCAGGGTTGAAACAGGCGAACTCTGGTATGAATCGAACGTGGTTCTTGTGCATGAAGGCTAGGGACGGCTTACTGCGACCTGGTCGCTGATACAGACCTTCTAGCTTGGGTACGTCCTCCCATTTCTGGTAGACGCGCGACGGGATGTTGAACTTGCCCCACAACGCTGTCTTCTTTGTCCATGGGCTTCCATACCACCACGGCTCGTATTCGTAGGTTGGTTTTCCAAGATACTTTTTCAAGACACCCTTAGCAGGGTTTTCAATCACCCAAAACGTAGGGTTGCACTCCGAGATAATCCTCTGACACTCTTTGACTAGGAACATTCCCTCCTCTGGGTTGCGAGCCTTTCCGTTTGAGCGTGCGGTGGAGAACTCTGTGCATACGGGGTTGGCGATAATTCCGTATACATCCTGTGGTGGGTGGTAGTTTTCCACTCCAATATCTTTACCTACAAGGATTACTTCGTAGCCCGCGTCCTTCCACGGCTTTGTATCAGAACCCGTGTCAGCGCACAGTTGGAGAATCTTCTTCATCTATTACTCTTTATGTTTCTCTAAAAAGGAATATCTTGGGGGCGGATTCCTTCTTCTTCGGGTGTCGGATAGTCTGATGGGTCGTGAACAGTGATTTCTGGGCGACCCACGATATTCTTCTTCGTGTAGTCCACCAAGAACATCTTTACTGTGAGGAAGTAGAGCTTCCAGTCGTCTGTTTTCATTTCTGAGCGGTCTTTCTGTGGCTTTGGGAATCCGTGGAGTTCTTCTCGCTTGTCCCAGTCATAGAAGAAGTCTGAAATCTTGTCGTTCTGATAGACCGAGACTCCCTTCTTTGTCTTTCCACTATTCTCATCAGTAAATGCGTAAGGTTTGATAGAAACTTTCGCGGTGAAATCTAGGTTAGGCAGACGCTTCATCCAGTCAGAGCCGAAGTTCGTGCCTGTATTCTCTGACCATGTAACTTCATTCTCACCGTCAGTAAACGTGGTGCAGATGTTCTCGCCATATTCCGAATCTTCAAAGTAGATGCTCTTGATGTGGACATTCGACAGGTCTTTGTAGAGGAGTTCCCACTTACTGCCCTCGGTTCCGTCTTTTAGTTTGTATTCTCGAAGTTTTGCTCCTTCTGTTTCCTGACTCACTTTCTCATGGAACAAACCATCCGATTTTATGCTAATGAATCTCTTACCTTCTTCTTGTGGTGTAAGCATAATTATTGAGTTAAATCTGAAATAAGCATATCAAGTGTCGGCACAAGACCTTTTGCTTTGTATTCTTCATTCTTCTTTTTGAGAAATCCAAGGATGTATCCGTGGGCGAAGCTCGGCCCCTTGTCCATTTCTTCTCTAAGCTCCTCGTTCATCATGCGGGCGATAGACTCGGCATCCTTATCGAATACATCCGCGATTACGCACTTTGCCAATTCCCAATCCTTGTTGCCGATAGCCTCTCTAAAGTTCTCCTGTGCCGCCTTTAACCATTGTGTATCCATTTTGGTTTTGTGTTACCCCGTTAATAAGACCAGTATACCAGACGCGTGCGGGCGAGCAATCAAAAAGGGGATAAGTCGCTTGCATCTCCTAGAATACCCACTATTATAAAGGTCATATGAAGAAACCACAAAAGACTGTGAATATCAGACTTTGGAAAAAGACACGCGACAGATTAAAGATTCGGGCGGTCAAAGCGGGGGTCACTATGATGAAGTTACTAGACCAACTTTCACTAGTAAAATGACAATACCCTTTGCTGACAGCATCGCCAACCCAACAGCTTTCAAGACGGGGACGTTCGTAGACAAGCTGAGTGGTATTGGAGGAATCCCGAAGGGTTACATAACTGAACTATGGGGACGTTCTGGTGTCGGAAAGAGTACCCTCGCGTTGCAGATGGCTTCGGGCCTTCAGAAGAACGGAGTGAGGTGTCTGTGGGTTGATGTTGAAGTCTCATACACGCCTCTCTATGCTGACAAGCTCGGAGTAAACAGCTCAAAGCTCGGACTCTACAGAGATACGTTTGCGGAGGATATTCTCGACACCATTGAGGACGAGGTTTCGTCTGGTAACTGGGATGTCATCTTCTTGGACTCTGTGGGGGCGCTCATGTCTCGTGCAGAAGCAGAGAAGCGAAGCGGTGAGGTCGTAATTGCTTCGCAAGGCAAGTTGATTGCCCCGTGGGTACGCAAGGTTGTTCCACAACTCATTCTCAAAGGTGTCTCTATCGTCATTGTGAACCACGCCAAACAAGACCTGATGAGTGGAACGTGGCAACCATCGGCGGGAGAGAAACTTGTCTATCACAAAGCGTTCTCTGTGTACTTGAAGTATGCGGGTGAGACGATTAAACAAGGTGAGAACAAGATAGGTGAAGTAATAACAGCCGAGGTGAAGAAGAACAAGGTCGCCGCAACCAAGAACATGAAGATAAACGGCCACTTCATCTACGGTAGTGGGTTTAACACTGTGGCGAATCTGCTGGAAGATGCTATGGAGGCTGGGGTTATCACTAAGAAAGGCAACACCCTGTTCTTCGGTGAGGAGAAGCTAGGAATCGGCCTCCAAAGAGTCCGCAAGGCCATTGAGGAAGATGCCGACTTATCAGAAAGGATTAAACAAGCATTAGCGTGTAAAAATATCAAATGAAAACAATCTTTTACATAATATTCGGTGCGTTGATTGTTCTGTGCTTGCAGGCAATTAGAGCTGGGTATGTCCACGACCAACTCCAAGATGTCTTTGAGTTTGACCCTTGCCCGACCGTTTGGAGGGATATACAAACTTGGGACTCGAACACATGGTCTTGGACAAAAACTTATTGGCTTTGTAAGGAATAAATATGCCTTCATCCGACAGAATTGAGGATATGAAAAAACTAATTAGTCAACCTCCTATGAAAAACAAGATTAAGGTATGGGTTTGGAAGGGCGATTTTCCTGAAAACGTATACAATTGCCAGTCCATTGTGTACCACGAACTTGACGACTTGCTAGACACCTTGAAATCAGAGCTTGAGGAAGGTGGTTTGCACGATGTCATAAAGATTTCATGTAAAGAGATTACTAGGAAAGAGCTTGAGTCAATCCCTGAAGCGGATTAGTTACAAAACCATGCGAGACATCAAAAAAACAATCAGAGATTTCAAGGGTTACCTTGACGAAATAGGGAAGCTTGCGGAAAATTGTTCTCCTGAACAGCAAAAGGGACTAGATAACATTCTAAAAGTTCAGCTCACAATGATGGTTTCTTTAAGAAAAGCCAGCAAGCTCGGTGAAATCTCACTCTCATTCCTAGAAGAATGAAAACACTGACCATAAAACAGGCCATTCAACTCACTCGGCGTAACGGTCTAAAGATGGAACGGACGTGGAAAAGATTTTTAAGAAAAGACGCAAAGCGACCCTCGTAATGAAGAAAAAGACCTCTGAAATGAAAATCTATATATTCAAGCCATCGAGTAATTGGTCATACTGTGGGGGCGGTTTTGTGTGTATTGCAGAGTCTCTAGAACAAGCCCAGTCGCTCGCAGGCGACCACAAGTTGTTTCTAACACAAGAGGATGCAGATGATAAACCTGACAGTTATTACGCATGGGTTCTAATGGAAACTCTATATACCAACGAAACAGAGCAGCGAGTTGTTCTCTTTGACTATAACTGGGGCTAATGAGAATAAAGGGACAGAAGATACCAGATAATTGGGTGAGGTGTGACAAATGTTTGAAAAAATACGGCTTCATAAGCACTCGCGTATCACAGCCTCATAAGAACAGGGAAGTTTGCCTTACCTGTTTGGTGGAGGAAGATAGGGAGCGCGAGTTTCGCAGTGAAACTGAAAAGGCCACTCCTCCGTTACCAGAGAAGCGACCTTAGTTGAGAGATATATCTAGTGTCTTGGGTTGTTCCCGCAACGCGGACTGACCCGACACTTGACAGAATAGCATTTATACACAGAGTTGTCCACACAAAAGCTCTTTGACAGGGTTGTGGACGTAGTATAATTCTCTGTATGGACAACTTCGCTAGTTTAAAAACAAATATTTGTAGGCAGCATCCACAAGGTGGTTTAGGTTCTAGCGAGCCTGTCCAGCCGTCTTGTGGATTTTGCTTGTAAAACTATATGGCTAACCGACGAATGTTCAGCAATAGAATTGCGGGGTCGGCCAAGTTCCTTCAGATGCCAAGTGAGGCACAGCTCCTCTACTTTCACATGGTGCTTCGTGCCGACGACGATGGAGTGGTGGAGTCTTACCCACTTATGAAGCTACTAGGCTCTCCATCAGATGTGTTTAAGGTACTCGTGGCGAAGGGCTTTGTCCGACAGCTCAATGAAGACCAAGTGATTGTGATAACCGACTGGCTAGAGCACAACACAATCCGCGCCGACAGAAAGATAGACAGCATATACAAGAACCTGCTCGTTGAGGTCGCACCAGACATTCCACTCATAGAGGCCAAGCCCCGTTCAGACGTAGAGGATAACAGTAGGAGACTTGGTGGACAGTCCACGGACGGCTTAAGTCAAGTTAAGTTAGGTCAATTTGCCGAGCTTCGCTCGGACGGTGAGTACAAAATAGAAAAAGACGTAGACGAGAAACCTTCCAAAACCGATAACCGCGTCAATGACAAGCTGGCTGTCTTTCGGCTCTTTGGTGAAGAAAAGAAACCTTGGTGGATTCACAAGCAACAAAAGGTTGATGCACTCGCA
This sequence comes from Alphaproteobacteria bacterium, assembly GCA_016722515.1. Lineage (NCBI taxonomy): Bacteria > Pseudomonadati > Pseudomonadota > Alphaproteobacteria > Alphaproteobacteria bacterium. The sequence continues at coordinate 34,610 of JADKJE010000012.1, read as the reverse complement.
CTGTTTGACTCCTATAACCTTGACCAGTTGAAGAAGGCTGTCTCAATCGCTAGAGACAATCGTGATGACCAGTTTTGTCCGAAGATAAACACCCCGTCAGACTTGGCGAGGAGAATGGAGTCTCTGTTGGATTACAAGGAACGTAACCGAATCTCATGAGCCTCGAAAAATACAAAAGAATAGGTGAGGAGCTAGAGAACTCAGAGCCAAAGGTTGTAGACATCCTCCTGCTTTCGGAGGCGGCCAAGCTCCAAGCGCAAGACACAAGCAATCAAATTAGTTCGGGCTTCACAGACCTCGATGGCTGTATGGATGGAGGATTCCGAGAGGGTGATTTCACCATCATCTCTGGTGTCCCTGGCGACGGAAAAACGACCCTAGCCCGAATGTTCACCTTGAACTTCGGCAAATCAGATGTCCCATCGGTCTGGTTCTCACACGAAATGACCTCACGAGAACTCTGGGATTCATTCGAAAAGATGGGAGCCGACCCCAGCCTTGTATCCTACGTTCCAATGGAGCTAGAGGACGACATAGACTGGATGTTCGCCCATTGTGATAAGGCTATCGACGAGTTCGGAGTCAAAGCAATCTTCATCGACACGCTCGGCGACATCGTGAAAAGCGTAAAGAGCCAAAAGGAGCTACCAAACTATGCGACATTCCTCGCTCAAATCTGTAAAGACCTCCGTATGTATGCTATCCGTAGGAAAGTGATGATATTCGCAGTAGCCCACGCAACCAAGACAACCAAGAGTCGAACTAACGAAACAGACAACTCAGACATCGCCAACAGCAACGGCATCCCCGCCGCAGCGACCAACATCTTCCATGTTTGGAGAGATAACGATAGTGACAATCTGAGTTATGTGAAGATAGGAAAGTCCCGCCGTGATGGAACGAAGAAGAATCACAAGTTCAAGTTCCGCTTTATCGACAACAAGCTCATGCCCGAAGGTCGTTACGTTGATGTCGAGGGTGAGGGTGCTTTTAGAAAACTATAACTATGAAAAGAGAAATAGATTTTTCATGGATTGAGGAGATTCCTTTAGAGTTCAGACGAGAGAGGCGCAAGGAATACCTCCTAGAAACGATTAAAACCGTCAAGGCGAGGTTTTTCGAGGCTTGTAGGAAGCTAACCAAGTTCGATGCGTTTGAAGCCCTCCTAAAGAAAGAACCGTGGAGCACAGGAAAGATGCTTTTTTACGAACACGTTGGAAGAATCCACCAACAAGCGGAGCAAGAGGAGAGGAAACTCAATCGCCTCAACATGGAGGTACAAGTTTTCACTGGTAAAATCGAGGACATAACACCAGAGAAGATAGAAAGGGCGCGCGACTTCCCCATCGAGGAGATAATTGAGACAAAGAACGGCAGGGCAATCTGTCCATTCCACAACGACCACCACCCCTCAATGCACGTCACCAAGAATCTCTTTCATTGTTTCGCGTGTAACGAGGGAGGAGATTCAATCGACTTTGTGATGAAGCTAGAAAATCTGACCTTCCGACAGGCTGTGGATAAACTCAGCTATGGTTTGTAATTTTTACTGGTAAAATAAACACATGAACGAAGAATATCTAAGACAAACGAAAGAACTCGTTACCTCGATTCAAACCCGCTTCCTAGAACTCGGCGCACGCCTCTACAAAATCCATGAGGAAAAACTATGGGAAGGTTCCTTTGACAGCTATGTAGACTTCCTAGAATCCGCACGAATCAGCGAAAGCCAAGCCTCAATCTTCGCCAACATCCACAAATACTATGTCCTTGAAGGAGGAATACAGGAGGATAGACTCGCTCTCATAGGTTATTCCAATTTGCATCAAGCTCTGCCACTGATTCAAGCCGAGGGTGTGGAGTCAGCCGTCGTTAAAGCCCAGACACTTACGAGAGAAGAAATCAAAGATGACGTCCGAGGCATTAAGTTTGGTGACGAACACGCACACTCTCTTGGAGAAACCCGCTTCGCCTTTTGCACAGAATGTAAAAAACTTGTACGCCTTGAAGAAAAAGACCTCTAAAAAAGACCTCCTAAGACAATGGGGACTACCAGAGAAGTTCCAATGGCGTGGTCTTGCCTACAAACAGCCGTATCAAAAGGGTATTTACTGGTACTGGTTCAGCCTAGAAATCCGCAGGAGAGATGTAGAAAAGTATGGGACATGTGTAAGTTGTGGGAAGCCAATAGGGATGTACTGTGATGCGGGACATTTCATGCCCGCAGGAGATTGTGGGCGCGACTTAATCTTTGACCCACGCAACGTCAATGCCGAGTGTAAGGGTTGCAACGCCTTTGATAAGACACACTTGTTGGGGTATGCACAAAACCTAGACAAGAGATACGGAGCTGGTACGGCACAAAAGCTCCGTGACCGCCGCCAAGCCCACAAAGAATCCAAGACCCCCCTAAAAGATTTCACCGCAAAAGAGTATGAGGAACTGATTAAAAAACTACCCTCATTTAGAGAATCTTTCAAGTGCCTCCCAGATTAAGGCTTAACCAAGCCACCGTATGAGTTGTCCACTTTCTCGTTTTGAGAATCTTCTAAAACACTTGCACTATCCAAGCGGTTGGGATATAGTAAGGGTAGTTAGATATTGATATGGGTGTCTTTGAGAAGCACCTAGCGAAACGGGAGTTACTTCGAGTAAGGCTCGGCTAGCCATCAAGGCTACGACGAGATTGACCGCAAGTGAGAAGTCTTCCCAAAGCCCCTCATACCAGTATCTAACTTACTAGCACTAATACAAACACAATGGAAAATCTCAACAGTGTAATGGAACAGCTTAGCGAAGGAACGGAGTACGAGGTTACTTACTACAACGACAACGACGGACGCACTGACGACTTTGAGGATGATGGTAACTACCATGTTGTTCGCAACGGCCACCGCTTCTGCTTTGATGTCGTTCAAGACCGCGAAGTTCCCCTTAATGTCCAGCGTCAGCTCTCGACTCTCGTTGACACCGTTCTCAGCAATAACTAAACATGACAGATAAAAACCCCCACGCACAAGCCCTTGGGAGGCTTGGCGGTCAATCAAAGTCAGAAAAGAAGGCAGAGGCTTCTCGACGAAACGGAAGAAAGAACAAGCGCAAGCCAGTTTCACCAGTAAAAGTTAATAACTAACTTGCCGTCTTATCAGAACCACTTATCCACAGGTACTTCATAGTAGCTTGTGGTAGTATTAACCCATATGGAATCACTAACGCAAGACGACATCCGCAACATAATTGCACTTATTAACGCAGCACCAATTAAAGGCATGGAGGCAGGCACAGTCCTAGCAATCCAGCAGAAGCTATTTAAAATGCTCGATAAAACAACACCAGATGGAAAAGACACAACAGGAGAGGATAGATAGTTTCATCAAGGAATACGGCGAACTCGTAGAAAAGCACCAAGTAGACTTTGTAGCCTACCCACTTTATGTACCAGACGGACAGGGAGGCTTTAGAACAATCGTTCAGAACGCACCAGTAGACAAGACCGAGCGTCCAGTAGAATCACCATTTGTACCAGAACGATAATGTTCAAAAGGATTAAAAATCTGTGGAAGCTATCAGAGTTCAGGCCAGAAGAATCTGACCACGACGATTTAGTTCTAAAACGCGACATTTACAAGAAGAAGGAGCAAAAGTTGGCAACCATCGTGGAGGATGACCCAATAGAACAATTCCCAATAGAAGACCCAGAAAAGATATGATTAAACCCCTTAATAAGTTTGTACAGATTGAACCAGAGGCACACGAGGAGTTCGTTACCTCACAGCGTTCAACCTATGACGAGATTGGTATAGTGATTGAGATTGACGACGACCTTAGCGTCCCCATTAAGAAGGGAAGCAGGGTCTTTTTGATTCATGGATGGACGCCAAGTTTCCTAAAGGTGATGGAACGTACTACTGGCTAGTGCCTTACGAGAACATCAAAGCATACGAAGATGGACAGGTATCAAAAGAGTAACTGTCGCGGTGGCCACCTCCACAAGTACATCATCCTCAGTCAGCCACGAGGAGGTTTACTAGAAAGATGTGAACGATGTGGCGACCTTCAGTTCTTTCCATCAGATACGCCAAACTGGAAGTACATGGAATACCACATACGGCAGGCACTTCAACCAGACGACCCAATGTTTAAAAGAGAATATCCCAACGCATGATAGATAACATTTACAAAGGTTCAGAGGCACGAGACAAGATTATCAAAGGCATTCAACGATGTGGAGAGATTGTGGGTGGGACAATGGGTAGTGCAGGACACAACGCCATCCTTGAAACCTTTGAGATGCCAAACCATCTCGTTACCAATGACGGTGCAACAATCCTTGAATCCATACACTTTGCAGACCCGCTAGAGGAGATGGGACGTAGAATCCTCCTAGAAGCCGTCAAACGCGCAAACAAAGCCTCTGGTGATGGTTCTTCGACAACGTGCGTTCTTACAGCAAAGATTCTTCAAGAGGGGATTAAGCACCTCGGAGAAGTATCCCCAATGGAGATTAAGAAGTCCTTGGAGGAATGTGTGCCACTCATTGAGGAGTCAATCAACAAACAAAAGAGAGAGATTACAGTTGATGAGGTCGCAAGCGTCGCAACCATTTCAGCCGAGGACGAGTCAATAGGCAAGATGATTCAAGAGATTTACCAGCAGATTGGTAAGTCGGGCATCATTCATTGGGACATTTCAAAGACATTCAGCGACCACTACACCATTGGTAAAGGTATCACGGTGGACGGCGCAGGTTTCGCATCACAATACATGGCAGACATGGACGAGAAGACAGGTCAGTTCCAAAGTCTCGCACGTTGGACTAATCCTAAAATCCTTATAGTAAAGCAGAAGATTTCAAGCGCAGCAGACTTTAATGAGTTGTTTGGGGCCTTGTTTGCTAAAGAAGTGAAAGAAATCGTCATCTTCTGTGATGAGTACGAGGCAACAGTAATCCCAGACCTCATTCTTACCCGCGCCAAGAGAGGGTTTAAGACACTCCTTGTGAAGATGCCTGTCCTATGGAAAGACTGGTGGTATGAAGACTTGGCAAAAGCAACGGGCGCAACAATCATTGACCCACACGCAGGACTCAGCTTTAAGACTATGAAGCTAGAACACCTCGGAACGTGTGAGAACATCATTGTGGACAAAGAGAACACCTACTTGGATGGCATCAAGGACGTAAGTGAACACATCAAAGCCCTCGAAGACATAGCAACAGAGGATTCATTGCTCCGCGCATCACGCCTCAACACAAAGACAGCACGATACTTTGTAGGCGCAGCAAGTGATTCAGCACTTGCGTACAGAAGGCTCAAAATTGAGGACTCTATCTCGGCGTCGTGGCAAGCCCTGCAGAACGGTGTAGTAGCGGGTGGTGGTGTGACACTACTTGAAATATCAGAGAAGTTTCACCAGCGAAAGAATGTTGGTGAATCTGTACTAAACATCGCCCTAAGAGCACCATTTGAACAGATTGTAAGCAACGCAGGTATCAAACACGCTTGGGATGAACCATTTGATGGGCTTGGGTATGACACCCGCACCAAACAGCGTGTAGATATGTTTGAAGCAGGTATCATAGACCCAAGTCAAGTTGTTATAAATGCAGTAAGGAATGCAATCAGTGTTGCCGCATCAGTTCTCACATGTGACAGCATCGTTCTCTTGCCACGCCCTGACACAGCAGACCAAATCCTTCAAGCCATTATGAGTAAGAACATGCCTCGATGAAAGACATAATCGAAAAGCTCCTAGAAGAAGTTGATGCCGACATAAAGGAGCTTATGTTGAGTGTGGATGAGAATATTGGTGGTCAAGACTATTTTAAATGGCAGCTACTCTCTGACCCTATAAATGCAATTATCAACTGGCAAGCACTAAGAGATAGAAAACATGACTTGGAAACTCTACGCTAAATGTATGGGATGTAGAAAGAAGAAATTGTTTGTACGAACACGCAAAGTCGCGCTCCCAATAGGTAAAACAGCACAGTCAAAAGACTTGCTATGCACAAAATGCTTCAAAGCATTACGCAGTGTGTTATAATAATCACATGATTGAATACTCTCCTGAAAAGAATCCCAATGTAATTTCACTGGTGAAACAAACAGACGGTAATTGGATTGGCTACACACAAAAGTTCGGCCACTTCATAGAAATCAGAGACATAGGACCAGAGACAGTATTACAAAAGCTCCTCACACATGATGGAGTTTCACCCGTAAAAGAATAAATGGCTGAACTAGGTAGACCATCGGCAATAACGGAAGACGTACTCCGAAAACTAGAGGAGGTATTTGCATTGGGTGGAACAGACAAAGAGGCGTGTCTTTACGCGAACATCGCGCCATCAACCCTTTATAAATACCAAGAGGAGAACAAAGACTTTACGGAGAGAAAGGAAGCATTGAAGGAAACGCCTGTACTAAAGGCCCGCAGAACAGTATTTAATTCATTGGAGACAGATGTGAATAGTGCTTGGAAATATGTTGAAAGGAAAGACCCAGACCTCAATCCAAAGCAGACGATAGACCATACGAACAAAGGTGAGAAGTTTGAACCAAGCACAATAGTGGCTGATTTAACAACCAAGTTGAATGCAATACACAGAGGAGCAAGTCTCCCAAGCGATGGAGGGTCTGCCAGCCCTATGGACGATAAAGCATCAGATTAAGAATGAGGCTGGCTTCCCAATAGAGTTCACCAAGAGAAAGTTCTTGTGGGACATATACAACGACCTGTCTCCTAAACAGTGCCTCTTAAAGCCCCCGCAAATCGGGGCTACTGTTATGAATGCTATTAAGAGCTTCTATGTTGCTAAGAAGCTCAGACGACAGATTATCTATACGTTGCCAACAGCAGGTGACGTACAAGACATGGTCGGTGGTTCATTCAACCGCATCATCGCCCAGAACCCTGTGTTACTAGAGTGGGTTAAAGACCACGACACCGTAGAGCAGAAGTCAGTTGGCGACTCGATGATATTCTACCGAGGTACATTCACACAGAAGCAAGCGATGATGATTCCATCGGGCCTCAACATCCATGATGAGGTTGACGCTAGTGACCCAGACATTATCACGCAGTATCAGAACCGCCTCCAAGCACAGGAGGACGGAGGTTGGTCTTGGTATTTCAGCCACCCAAGCATTGCAGGACATGGTGTAGATGTGTACTGGCAACAGTCAGATATGAAGGAGTGGCAGATAGAATGTCCCGCATGTAAGGCTAAGCAAGTGCTCACATGGCCTGAAAGCGTTAATGTTTCCCGTGAAACATACGTCTGTAAGACCTGCAAGGAAGACCTACCAAACGAAGCCCGTGCCAATGGGGTATGGGTAAACAAGGATGGTGTTCCATGGTCAGGGAAGATAGAAGGTGACTACCAGTTCTCTGGGTGGCATGTTTCACAGCTCATGCTATGGAATAAGAGCGCAAAGGACATCATCACATCTTTCAACGACCCTCTAAAGGACAAACAGTTTTTTTACAACTATGTTCTAGGACTTCCATACGTATCGTCTGATGACCGCATTGAGCCAGCAGTTGTCCTTAGAAACTGTGTAGACCAAGTAAACGACCAATCATCAAGGACAATCATTGGTGCAGACACAGGCCACGGCATTCACTATGTCCTATTGAATAAGCAAGGTGTCTTTTACTATGACCATGCCAACGAGATAACAGCATCAAAGACACCATACGATGTTATTAAAGGACACCTCAATAAGTTCCCACGCTCTATAGCTGTCTTCGACCAAGGTGGCGACTTGATTGGTGTCCGTAAGCTCCAAGCAGAGTTCCCTGGGCGTGTCTTTCTATGCTTCTACCGCAAGGACCGCAAGAGTGTGGACCTCGTTCAATGGGGAGAGAACGACGAATACGGCAAGGTAACAGTAGACCGCAACCGCATGATGACCCTCGTTGTGGAGCAGATACGAGATATAGGGCGCGTCAGACTCAATGGTTCAAAGGATGAATGGGCAGAGTTCGCCTCGCACTTCGGCAACATGTACCGAGAGAGGATGGTGACCAAAGAGATGAAGGACAAGGACAACAAGGAGCTGTACGGTGCTGAGTATGTGTGGAAGCGTAATGGACCAGACCACTTCTGCCACGCCTTGCTCTATGCAGTTGTAGGACTTCAGAGATACGGAGGAGAGATGGCAAAGATAGTTGGGGATGATGTACTAGCGGGTATTCCACGAGGCAATATCGTTGAAGCTCCACCAGTAGATACCATCGTGGGCCAGTATGAGGCCCGAGCTTTTACCAGTGAAAACAAGGCGGTGCTATGACCTTTGACTTCCGAGCCTACAAGAGAGAATGGATGAGAAGAAAGCGCGCTCGGTTGCATATCATAATCGTCACTAAGAGAAAGGAGATAAACTAGCTGAAGGGTTCTGCCCAGAGTGTGAGATGAGACTCACTTCAGTCTTCCACACTGATTGCCCATATTTACATACACAGGTTGATAGACAGTCTGATACACAAAACTTATAATTCACACCAATATGGCCGACCCCCAAGACCCGTTTTCTTTAAATGTTATTGGTGTTACTGACCTTGTTGAGAATAAAACCAACAAAGTTCTAGGCTCAGGCAACTCACCTGAAGGTACAGGCGAGAAGTATGATGTCCTTGACCTCTCAATGGATGATGAGGAGCTTCTTGCGTTGCGTGATGACTGGGAAAAGAAGTATGCAGGCTACGAAGGTAAGTATAAGCCTGTATACGAGCGTAACCTTGAGTCGTATTTAGGACGAAAGAAGAATGGTCAGTGGCTTGTTGATGACGGTCCATTGGCTGCCAACCTACAGTTTGAAGCAGAGGAGACATTCCTTGCTGCAGCACTCGCCAAGAACCCAGAGCCTGTTGTATATGCAGACAACTCAGAGACTGGCAACAAACTCTCCACAGATGTTAAGACAATGCTTCAGTACCATGCTGACCAACTCGTCTTGCGTCGCAAGCTCGGCGTTATGGGTGCGCCAGTGGTCTATCTACCACCTTGGTGTTCTCAAGCATGGCTGGCGTTCTGTTAAGGATTCAGATGGCAAAGAGATAGGTGACATCTCCATTGAGAACCGCAAGATTCAGGACTTTGTGTTCGACCCAGAGGGCTATGTTGATGCCTACGGAGACTTCACATCCTACCTTGGTGAGCGCATCAAGAAGACTGCAGGAGAACTCATTGAGTTGTTCCCTAAGCATGAGGCATACATCAAGACAATCACAGAGGGACGCATGGGTACAGAATGTGTCTACACAGAGTGGTGGACTGACACCTACTGCTTCGTAACCTTCAAGGAGAAGGTCCTCGACAAGCACAAGAACGAATACTTTAAATACCCAGAGTCATCTACTGATGAGCTTGGACAGCCTATTCTTGATGATGTAGGACAGCCTATCGTAACTAAGCCCCGCAACCACTTCGCTGCTCCTAAGAAGCCTTACACGTTCCTTTCAGTCTACTCACTCCAAGAACAGCCTCACGACATCACAGGTCTGATTGAGCAGAACATTGCCAACCAGCGACGCATCACAAAGCGCACAGAGCAGATTGACTACAACGCTGACAACTCAAACAACGGCTACGCATTCTCAGAGGACAACTTCAACCAAGAGACAGCAAAGCAAGCAGCAACAGCACGACGCAAGGGCAACCCAATCCTCGTTCCTTCTGGTGGACCAATAGACCGAGCTATCTACCCACTGCCAGCACAAGACCTACCCGTAGGTTTCTTTAATGAGCTTGAAATCAGCAAGAACGACCTCCGTTCATCGTGGGGTATTCAAGGTATCGCCGCACAGCAACCAGACGAAGACCAGACAGCCCGTGGAATGATTCTCAACCAAGCACAAGACACATCACGTATTGGTGGTGGCATTGGAGATGCTATTGAACAGGTCGCAGACAACGTATTCAACTGGTTCGTTCAGCTCTACTACGTCTTCTACGACGAACAGCACTTCGCAGCAATCATGGGTAGTGCCAAGGCTGTAGAGTATGTAACTATAAGCAACTCAGACCTCACCACTCAGCTTATTGTCTCAGTATCACCTGACTCGCTCCGTCCAAAGGATGAGATTACCCAAATCAACATGGCACAGGCTCTGTTTGATAAGGGTGCAATCGGGCCTAAGACGCTCCTTACGATGCTCGACTTCCCTAATGCAGATGAAGCAGCAGGCGACGGTATCCTGTACAAGACAGACCCGATGGCTTACATGATGTTGAACTTCCCAGACCTAGCACAGCAACTTCAACAGGCACAACAACAGCAAGCGCAGACTCAGATGATGAACGAAGCGCAAGCTACTGGTATGAACACCGCAGCAACTGCAGCTAACACGCCACCCGAAGAAGTAACAGAACCAGAGAAGAACGTAGCTATGGACCCCGCATCAGCTGCGCTAAGCCAAGTTCCGCTTCCGTAACTTCCACAGGATTATTGCAACCCTAGACGTATAACGCACAATTAAGCCACATGAATGCTAAATCTAAAGCTCTCGGTAAGGTCACAAATACTGTTGGTTCGGCTCTTGCTACGCCTAGTCGCCTTTATCATGGCTCTCGCGCTAATCGCTTTAACCGCGAGGCAGGTGTTGTAAAGAAGGCCCGAAGCTACGGCAACGCACCATCATGGGATGGAGACAAGCCAACAGACGCATTTAAGTATCGAACCGCAGCAGATTCTATTAAAAACAAATATAAAGACGGAGTTAAATAAATATGTCACTTTCTAACGAAGACTACAAAGACATCAAGTCAGCCAAAGGTAAAGCGTTGGCCAATAAGGTCAAAAGGGTGACTAGTGACTACGGTAGTAAAACCAACTACCCCAAGAGAGACATCCATGTGAACGGAAAATACGATAGTACAACTACTTGGGCTAGAAGTAACAAAGAAGCAAGACAGAGATTTACAGAGAAGTTCCCCGAACACGCGGCTTCTAAAATACAAGTAAATAGGCAAAAATAAACCCAATAACTTTTATGTCAGACAAACTTACAAGTCTCAAAGGATTCGGAGAAGGCGACCCAAAGCCAGAAGCTAAGTCAAAGGCGTTGTCTAAGAAGACAGGGATGTACACCTCACCAACTGGCTCAAAGCACCGTTACGGTAGCAACAAGCACCGTTATTGGGAGTCAATTAAGAGGCGTGGAGAGGACAACGCCCGCGCTGGAGTCCCTAACGACTAAACAAACATATGTCACTCACACCAGAAGACAAGAAAGACGTTAAGGGAGCAATGGGAAAGGCTATTGCTAATAAGGTTTCACGTGTAACGAAGGACAAACCCACAGCAGCAAGTCTTAAACTAGGGCGCGGACATGTAAATGTAAAAGAAGTTCAAGGAAAAATTGCTTCTGTTACGTCAAAGTACGGCGACGCCAAGAACAAAGCCATCCATGCAAAGATGGGTAAGATGTCCGTCAAGAGTCATGACCCAGAAAAGGATTCTGCTAGGTTTTCAAGTACCAAGTCAACGAAGAATGGGGTCACACGATTCGGAGGCAAGGCGCACTTCTAGGCAGTTCTTTTACAGGTGAAATCGGGTTGTAAATCTCCCACAAAAGATTGGCGGTTTTTAATTAAACTAATAACAAAAGAATGTCCCTTGAAAAGAAGTTCTGCCCAGAATGCCAGCTTTACTTGCCTATAGAGAGGTTCAAGAAACTGACGACGAGTTCAGCCTTAGAGAAGTACCCCGATGGTTACTACTGGTGCTGTAGTGAGTGCTACAAGCAAAAGGAGTGGGTTTTCGTAAAGGGTGAAGAACCTAACAGCAGGAAGTTTAGAAGGAGGGACAAACGCATGAGGAGCGCAGTAGCCATAGAGAGGAAATATGGCCTGACACAAGAACAGCACATAGAGAAGATAAAGGAACAGGACAACTCGTGTGCAATTTGTGGAAAGAAAGATGAGGGAAGGGTTTTGTGCGTAGACCACGACCACAAGACAGGGAAAGTGCGCGGTCTGCTATGCACCAACTGCAATGTCGGCTTAGGTAATCTGAAAGATAGCATTCAGATTCTCCAGGCCGCTATTGGATACCTGAAAAGGTACGGAAGCGGTGATTTGACTTGAAATTAAAGTCTATTATCAGGTAATACTTGAAATTAAAGTATGCCACAGAACGAACAAGATGAGTTTCTAAAAGACCTCGAACCGCAGACAAGCGACCCATTTGAACAACCAACCACGCCATCGGTAACGGTGGATGAACCTGAAAAGGAGAGTGATGAGGAGAAATCAAATCGTCGTGAGCGACGCCTACAAGCCAAGCTCCAAGCGGAACGTGAGTCGTCAATCGCACTCGCAGCACGCCTTGAAGCCCTTACAGAAGCACAGAAGTTCAGTCGTGAAACTAATCCAGATGTGGATGACACCATCTCTAGGATTTACGGGACTGACACTCCTGAGGCTGTAGCGGCGACAACACTCCTTCAGAAAGCACTAGCTAACGCAGAAGACAGGGCAACCGAACGAGCAATAGCAAAGATTCGAGAGGAACAGCAACAGGAACGCGCATCAGTCCAACAGGAGGAACGAACTCTTGAAGGAATGATTGAGTCAATTGAGGACGAAACAGGTCTTACGCTAGATGCTCAGACACAAAAAGGATTCTTCACCTTACTTGAGAAGCTCTCACCAAAGGACTCTGATGGAAACGTAGTAGCCTACGCAGACCACCACGCCGTTTGGGACGAGTATCAAGCAAGAAAAACGCCAGTAAGCAGTCGTGCCAAGGACTTGTCATCCCGTTCGATGGTCAAGACAGGCACATCTCCCTCGACAAGTGTTGAAACAGACGCAACAGAGAGATACCTCAGAGAGAACGGACTTATTTAGATTTACACATAAATTATTATGCCTCCAAACGTAAACGTCACCACAACAACGAACCAATACTTGGCTCCTAAGTGGGTTGACCAGATTCTCCGCGACAACTACTTCTTCGGCAAAATCATGCAGAAGACGAAGAAGTGGAACGGTTCGCAGATGCTTTTCCCAATTAAGTACCAGAAGGGAGTTGCATCGGTAGCCTTCAACGGCTTCGACCTCTTGCCTATTACTCAGCAGCCTGTATCCGTCGACATGACGTTCTACCCTACCTTCGTAGCTACGAACGTCGCACTCGCAGGTTCAGACCTCTCCATCAACTCAACACCGATGCAGACAATGAACTTGATGAAGACGATGATGGAGTCACGCGCACAAGACGCAGCAGACGACATTGGTAACTTTCTTCAGGGTGACGGTACGTCATTCGGTGGAAAGGCTCCATCTGGTCTTGCAAACACAATCGACAACGGTACTGTCGCTTCAACTTACGGTGGACTTGCACGTGCGACCTACTCAGGTTTGAACGCAACAGTTACTGCTTCAGGTGGTACGATTTCACTCGTGAAAGTTCGTACTCTTTGGAACAACATCTCAGATGGTTCTATCATCCCTGACTTCATCGTCACGGACTACACCACTTGGGGTTACTTCGAGCAGCTTCAGACTTCATACCAGCGCAACAACCAAGACTTCTCTCCTGCATCACGAACAGTCGCACAGACAGCGGGTTACACAGAGCAGCGTTGGGACGGTATGATTATCTCCCGCGATAAGAAGGTCACGACTGGTTACTTCTACATGTTGAACCTCGGCCAGACACTCGACTGGTACGCACTCAAGTGGTGGGAAGGTGACCGCGTATCTCCTAAGTCTAAGAACGTCATCACAAACGTCTACGAAGACTCGATGTACGCACCAGGCGACGCATTCACATGGACTGGAATGATTAAGGCTTACAACCAGGGAACAGTAAACGGATTCATGATTCTCGGTGGTCAGCTCATCTGTACAGCCGCATTGCGTAACAATGTACTCACGAGTATCACAGGAGTTTAGTCATTAGCAACTAATTATAAATTGCTATGACTATCTACATTGAAGACAACCTTCCGAACATCCGAGACAACGGACTCAACACCCTTGAGGACACTTCGGTAGGTGGAAACCTTGCAGTAACTGGTACTTCAGCATTTACAGGAGTTGCGACATTCACAGCAGCACCAGTATTCAACGGAGGACAGACAGCAACGACGGTTGTTCAAAGCGCACTCGTTGGAGCTACTGTTGCCCTAACGGCAGCACAGTCAGGAGGTGTATTCATTAACCGTTCAACGTCAGGAACTCCATCATGGACTCTCCCAACGAACGTAGCGGGTCTTAGATACACTTTCGTAACAGCGAACACAACTGCTGGTTACACCGTCACAGGTGGAACTATCAAGGCAAAGACGAACGCAGCAGGTACTGCTATCAGCGGTACTACGCTTACCAACACACAGGCAACTGCAGTTGTTGGAGATGCGATTACTCTTGTTGCTGACGGCACTAACTGGGTCATGGTGTCCCAGACTGGTGTCTTCGGTGCTGCATAAACGTATGGCTAGAATTGCTAAGAAGAAAGAAGAAACCGCCCCAGAGCTTGAAGTAGCAGTAGAGGCCGCAAAGGAATCTATTTGTGAATCATGTAATGGAAGCGGTTTGAAAGACGCAGACAATCTTTGCGCCGACTGTGCAGGACACGGAAAGCGTTAAAGGCTATGCCGCCCTTATCGTCTGCCTCTCACTTCGGGGTCAGGAGGACGAAAGGGGAATTAGTAAGTTAAACAAAATTAAGTTATATGAGTCGCATTACACAGAAAGGAGCTACAGGACCATTGGCACTTGTTGCTAACGGTGCATTCCAAACGTCAACTGATTCGTCACTCGCAACCCTCGTTGGTTCACGCTGGGACTTGTCGGATGGACGCGAGGTTATCCTTGCTAGTGCATCTTCAGCTACCACAGTTGCCGCAGGTAAGCTCTACCAAGACCCTGCTCAGATTACTGACCACCAGAACCTTGCGGTAACTGCATACACGGCCTACTCAGCAAACGGAAACGTCCCTGCAAAAGTTACGTGTACTCTTGGTGCAACAGCAGTCGTAGCTAACCAGTACGCAGGCGGTTTCCTCATCGTGAACGACAACAACGGTGAAGGACAGTCACTTCGTATTGCAAGCCACCCAGCAGCAGACGCATCAGCTTCTCTCGCGGTAACGCTTGAGGAAGGTGCAACGGTTGCTATCACGACAGCTTCGGAGGTCAGCCTTCTTCCACCACACGGAAAGAACGTCATCATCTGTCCTACAGCCGTAACAGGCGCAGCAGTTGGTGTCAGCCTTTACGCTATCGCGGCAAGCGCATACGGATTCTTTGTTTCAAAGGGTCTTGTAGCATGTCTCGGTGATGGAACGATTGCAGTCGGTTCAGCAGTTTCACCTTCAAACGCAGTCGCTGGTGCCGTTGAAAACGGTGTCATCGCACAGGGCTTTGTTGGAAACGCAGTTCAGACTGGTGTTGATACCGAATACCGAGGTATCTTCGTCAATCTCTAGAGTTTTCACTCAGGGCCTACGGGCCTTGGGATGAGCACTTTAGCTCAGCTCTGATAAAGGGCTAACCACGCTGATAAAGCGCAAACATATGAATGATGTAATGAAAGTAGAGTCAACGCTTCCCGCAGACTTTGATGGAGTATTCAAGTTCACGAACTGGTCAGATGAGGAGTTCATAGGAGTATGGGGCAAGAAGGAATATCACTTCCCTGCCAATGCAACCTCCCCAATGATTATTCCTGAGCACTCGCCTCTTGAAATCCAGCAAATCCGTAAGAAGTTCGCAAAAGACTTGGCAGAGCGTGAGTTCTTTAAGGGTAATCACTACGAAACACTCCGAAGCCCTGAAGGTACTCTCGGAAACCGTACGATGTCAGGTATTCAGACGGCAGGTGCATACACCATGGATGACCTCGCAACAGGTATTCAGATGTGTTTGAAACCACTTGAAGTCAAAAAGGCATTCGTGGAATCAGTAAGTGAGACTCCTATGGAGGAAAAGCTCTCACGAAACGAGGATGGAGAACTCAATACAAAAGCAGTAGACAAGAAAGCCTCACTACGACAGCGTGCGCTTGATGGAGGTGGACTTCCAACAAACTAAACAATGAAACTTCTAACTAAAAGCGAAATAGACACCGCAAAGGCGAAAGACCGCCAGTTAGAAGTGTCTGAAGGTCTTAAAGTAGCCAAGAGAGTAGATGCCTTGCGTGAAACACACGCCGATGAGGAGGCTTCTCTAGAGAGGTTCCGCGTTACGACTGTTTCACGAATCAACGAGGAGATTAAAGCTGAGAATCTTAAACTTTCACTGGTGAAATCAGAGGTATCTGAGTATGAACGACGCAAAGCCGAGGCTCTAGTCCCTCTCGATGAGGAGTGGTCAAAGGTTAATGAAGAAAAGAACCGCCTCACCGAGAGGACAGTGGAGCTTTCCAAGCAAGACTCTATATTGCACGAGAAAGACCTATCATTAGACAAGAGAGACAAAGCACTACTAGAGCAAGAACAACGCGCTGACGGGGCATTTAAACGCGCACAGGGGCTTCTACAGGACGCCGACACTAAGAATGAGCAGGCAAACAAGATAATGCGGGATGCGGGAGCAATTATGAGGAAAGCAGAGGCAGAAAGTGCAGTAAAGACTGCCAACGCCGAGGAAAAGGAACGATTTGTAGAGGAACGAGAGAAAGCTGTCGCTAAGGAGGAGGAGAGACTACGCAGGAAGGAGATTCAACTTGCTAAAGACCTGTCGGCTCTCTGTGACAGGGAGGCATTACTGGAGAGAAATATTAAGAGAAATAAAAAATAGATATGGCAGATTCAACGGCTATCCTTTACCAACACGCTGGTCCGACTAATACACCTTCAATCGCAAGTGCAGCAACAGCTTTGGCTGCTAATCCTGCTCGTGGTGCTTGGATGATTCAGAACCTCGGTCAGAACGCTCTCTTTGTACGCCTTGGCGCAGGAGCATCAACATCAGTGTTTCACGCAGTTTTGAAGGGTAGTAGTGCAAACGACGATGGTACAGGCGGAACAATCGCACAGGAGGCAGGAACGGTTTACACAGGAGAAATCACAATCGCAGGAACAAGCCCACGTTATACAGTTCTAGAAATCTAGTATGATTACAGCCCCGAAGCAGTAAAACTCACAGAAGACCAGTCAAAACAGTTGGAAGTCTACCAGACTCGTCTTGGTGGCCTCACCGCAAACATTGAGGCATCCACACTTGCACTTGGTGCAGTACGAAAGGATGTCGTTAAAGCCCAGAAAGAAAAGGAATACGTAGACGAACAGTTCAAATCTTCTAGTGACGCTCTTGATGAAAAGAACAAGCAACTAGATTCCGCGACAGAGAGTCTTAAATCTACAAAAAGTGCGCTGGACTTGCTGATTAAGGAGAAGAAAGAGATTGAGGTAGGGCTTGCGGATAGGGAGTCCGACCTTGTAGAAAGAGAGTCTGAAATTGCACGTAGAGACAAGGAATCCGCAGAACGCTCGGAGGAAACAAAGAAAGAGTGGACGATTGTTATTAAAGAAAAAGAGGAGGTATCTAAAGCTAAAGACGCCTTCTTGGAGGCAACTAAACACGTTACGTGGTAGAGATACAACAACCAGGTGGAGGAGGCGGGACACCAATCTCTTTTGGCGACCCAACACAAATCCCTTACGTAAATGCAACGGGGGATGATTTTGACTACTCCACAGACCTTACTTGGAACGACTCTACAAAACAGTTTGTAGTGGGGGGTAAAGCGACGTTTGAAGACGGAATGTTCACCCCGTGGACTCGTACCCTTATTGTCGACCAAGGCGGACACGGAGACTACACAACTGTCAAAGGAGCCGTCGATTACGTTGCTACACAGACACCAACATCTACAACTCCGTGGCAGATTCTCGTCATGTCGGGAAAGTACGCTGAAAACCCATTCAGCATCCCCGCGTATGTAACTGTTAGCGGTTTCGTTCCTACAACGTGGGGCAACTTCGACACTGTTGTCATCGACTTCACATCTACAATCACATCGGGCATCGGAATCACAATGGTGAACAACTCCGACCTCGGTAACTTGGTCGTGAAGTTCGACGGATTCACCGCGACACAAACAGGAAACCTCACCCTCATCAGTGGTGCGAACAAGGTAACGGGTGTATTTGTTCAATGCTACGGATTCAGTGCCTACAATCTTATTGGTCTTTCTGCGAGCGTAAGCTCTGCATACATCACAAACTGTACGCTTGAAGTCGATAACTTCGGTGCTGGTGGCGCAAGAGCTATTTCAAGTGCTAGTGCCAACGCAAACTTCAACAACAACCTCATCAAGACGTATGTCGCTGACCATTGGGGATTCGAGTGTACGGCAGGAACATCTAACATTTACGGAAGTGTCTTTAGTGGCCCATCAAGCATCCTTAGAACAGCAGGTACTTTAAATGTTTCGGGAACCTCTTACACAGCAACAAGCGGAACAATCACGTTCACAAACAGTCTTTCTGTTGCTCTTGATACTTACGGAGTTGGTTGGGCGACCTCGCAGAAGGCTACAGCACAGAAGGACGTTTACGACAAGATTGAGTCGATGAGTGGCGACATTACTGATAGGGTCCCATACACAGGTGCAACAAATGACCTAGATTTGGGCGTATATGGCCTTCGTCAGACAAACGGTGGGGCTTTTTCATACATCACAAACGACGGAACTGCCTTGAAAATTGCAGGTCTAAATACAAGTGATGTAAATACAGTAGGTTTTACCAGTCAAATAACCAATCTAAGTGCTTTGTTCGACCTGAGTGCAATCACCGCCACAGATAAAAACTTTGCCTTTCCAAACCAGTCGGGGACGTTGGCTCTTACATCGGATATTCCAGCAGCTGGTTTAACACAACCCCAAGTGATGGCTCGTATTTCAATAGGATTTTAATAAAAACACATGCTACTTACATCAACGTCTGACTTAATAAGAATTGTATACTCTGCGGAAACCACCGTAGACTTGGATATTCAGGCTGGGTGGGCCGACCAAACGACAACGGCGTTCACACCAGGGAGAACAAACACAAATGAGACAAACGCTAGTGGTGCGACGGCAACGATTGTGGGTTCCCCAGATACATCAACACAGCGTCAGGTAAAGACGATTGTTATCTACAACGCACAGGCTACCTATAGCAATACCGTTACCGTTCAGCACTACGATGGTTCTCTTGCAGTAGATGTGTGGTCAGGAACTCTATCCCCAGGCGAGTCTGTTGAATACGATGGAACAAAGTGGAACAGACTTAATTCATCTGGGACACTTGTAACAAGCGGTCTTACTGCATCAGATGTGCAATCACAAACTACTAACGGCGCAGGCGTGTGGACAAAGCCAACATCGTTCACGCCAAAGTTCGTTGAGGTCATTATGTGGGGAGCTGGAGGAGGAGGTGGTGCGGGTGCCTCGCTGGTAACTGTTTCATGCGGTGGGGCAGGGGGAGGCGGTGGCGCATATAACCGCCGTATCTTTAGAGCATCTGACCTTGGTACAACAGAAGACTTCATTGTTGGTACAGGTGGAACAGCAGGTGCCCCTGGTGCTGCGGGTGCTGCGGGTGGAAACGGAGGTATTGGAGGCACAACAAGTTTTAGTACAAACAACTATTTAAGAGCGTTTGGTGGTGGTGGTGGAATTGGTGGTGCTATTTCTGGTGCTGCTGGAGGCGGAGGGGGGGGTGGAGGACAAGCATCTGCTGGAGCCGTTGGAACTACAGCCTTTGGTGTTGGTGGAGGCCCTGGTACTTCTGCAATCACTATTGCAAACCCCTCATGTGCAGGTTCAGGTGGCCCGATAACCGTAATCACTACCCACAACGCAATGTATGGTGGTGGAGGCGGTGGTGGACATACGGCAACACCAGCACAGGTTGTTGGTGGTAGCTCAATGTTTGGTGGAGGTGGAGGCGGGTGCGGAGGAGGAAAGATAACCGCTGGTCCAGCCGTAAACCAACCGTCTGCTGGTGGTGCGTCAAACGCATTTACCGCAGGAGGTGGTGGAGCCGCTGGTGTAAGCCAAAACGCACCAACCGCTGGAACCGCAGGTGCTGATGGCAACTCTCGAATAGGTGGGAGCGGAGGAGGTGGCGGTGGTTCAACAGTCCAAGCTGCAACCGCAGGTGCTGTGGGAGGTAAAGGTGGTTCACACGGTGGTGG
Organism: Alphaproteobacteria bacterium; assembly: GCA_016722515.1. Lineage (NCBI taxonomy): Bacteria > Pseudomonadati > Pseudomonadota > Alphaproteobacteria > Alphaproteobacteria bacterium. The sequence goes on along the minus strand of JADKJE010000012.1, from coordinate 14,461 downwards.
AGGAGGTGGTGGTGGTTGTGGACATAACGCAGGGCTTGGTGGTGCTGGAGGAGCGGGTGGAGCAGGAGCAATCTACATATTCAGCTACTAGATACTTCCACAGATTTAAGACATTCAACAACAAAAGAAGTACCATACACAGTAAATATGTCAGACGCACGACTAGATGAAAACGGACGATACAGCATGACGGGTCTTCTAGACTCTGATGGGGCAACCATTACTAGAGTCACTGCCGACCCTACGAACCATGGTCTTTCGGCAGATGACAATACTACAGGTTCAGACAACGGTGGTGATTACGCTCATCTAGACGACAACTACCGACCTACCATGTACGCCTTATCCAGTGCTGACGGGACAACAAGGGTTTCGCTGTATGTCGATTCCACAGGTCACTTACTAATAGATTCATCGTAAAATGAAAGTCCCCTGCAAAAACTGTAACCAACCTTTTGAGGTAAGACCATCTCTTGTAAAGAAGGGTCTTAGGGTCTGTTGTTCGCATTTGTGTAGTAAAGCGTACCTATGGAGCAAACCTGAGTATAGAAAGCACATGTCTGAGGCTCATAAGGGCAAGCCTTCTGGGAGGAGTGGTGTGAAGTCGCCTGGGGCTGAAAAGTATCTAGGAGGATATGCTGAGAAAGGCGCCATCCCGTGGAACAAGGGACTTGAACTTCCACACCTCAGAGGGGAAAATAACTATAGATGGATTTCAGATAGGACTAAGCTTAAAAAAGATAGACAACATGCTTACGATGGTTGTTACAAAGAGTGGATGCGACAAGTCAAGAATAGGGACTGTTGGAAGTGCCAGATTTCCAACGGGGACTGCTCTGGGCGTGTCGAAGCTCACCACATTCTGAGTTGAGAAACACCCAGAACTACGTTACGAAATTAACAATGGTATTACACTGTGCCATTTCCATCACCCAAGAAGTCGGGTTGAGGAAGAAAAGTACGCACCCATCCTTTCGGAGATGGTGTTCGCTAAAGTGAAATAATTTGAGTAACGCACCCATTGACCAGAACACAAGACAAGGACTCATAGCTGTCTCCAATGCAGACGGAACTACAATCGTTCCTCTTTACGCTGACCCAACGACTCACAGACTTTTGGTGGACTTTGCTTCTGCAGGTGGAACAGTAACATCCGTTTCTGTGGTTACAGCTAACGGTTTCGCAGGTTCGGTTGCAACTGCTACGACAACTCCCGCAATTACCCTTTCTACTACGGTTACTGGCATCCTTTCAGGTAACGGAACAGCAATCTCCGCAGCTTCTACAACAGGTTCTGGTGATGTTGTTTTGGCTACATCCCCTACCCTTGTTACCCCCCTCCTCGGCACACCGACCTCTGGTAACCTTGCAAACTGTACTGGTTATCCAGTTGCGGGACTTGCAAACTTGGGTACAGGAGTCGCAACAGCACTTGCCATCAACGTAGGGTCTGCGGGTGCTTTCGTTACGTTTAACGGAGCACTTGGAACGCCATCTTCGGGGACACTCACTAGTGCAACTGGGCTCCCTATCTCCACAGGTGTTTCTGGGCTTGGAACAGGTGTTGCGACCGCTTTGGCAATCAACGTCGGTAGTGCAGGAGCCTTCGTTACATTCAATGGTGCGCTCGGCACTCCTTCGTCAGGTACTGTAACCAACCTTACAGGAACAGCCTCCATCAACATCAACGGCACGGTAGGAGGCACAACTCCGACAACTGCGACATTTACTACTGCAACTATCAACACCAGCCTGCTTCCTGACGCCAACGACGGGGCAGTTCTCGGTGCTGCGGGTACAGCGTTCTCCGACCTTTTCCTTGCAGAAGGTGGTGTCATCAACTGGGATTCAAGTGACGTTACTCTCACACAGACAGGTAACATTCTTGCGGTAGCAGGTGGAGACTTCCGAATCGCTACGGCAGATGTAGGTACAAACGCAGACAGTGTGCCAACGCTTTCAAGCACCAGCACTTTCACCAGTAAAACTCTTACTTCTCCAACGATTACAACGGCTTCCTTATCAGGAACTCAGTTGCTTGCAGAAGGCGCGTCTATTGGCCTTGACCCATCAGCATCAGCAGACGGTGCTTACTCAGGTATCACAATGACAGCAACTTCTGGTTATGCACAGGCATTTGGTGACTTGGTTTATCTCGACCCGACAGATTCACGCTGGGAAGCCTGTGATGCTAACTCAGCAGCAGGTGCAGACGGAGACTCTCGTGGAATGCTCGGAATGGTCGTGGTTGCAGGAACTGACGGCAACGCCTGTACGGTTCTCTTGCAAGGTGTGATTCGTGCTGATGCGAACTTCCCTACCTTCACAGTAAACAACCCAATCTATGTTTCAGAAACCGCAGGAGATGTGACCCAGACACAGCCAGTAACGACTGATGTGGTTATTCGATTCATCGGTGCGGCACTTACCGCCGACTCGATGTACTTTGACCCTGATAAGATTTGGTATACACACACATAGAATATGGCACTTATCGACAACCTGGTTTCCTATTGGAAGATGGATGAAGTGTCTGGCAACCGTGCGGACTCTCATGCCTCTAACACGCTCACCGACACTAACACTGTTGCGAGTGCTACGGGAAAGATTGACCTTGGTGCAGATTTTGAGAAGACCAACTCGGAGGTATTGACCATCACTGATGCGTCGCAAACAGGGCTTGATATAACAGGGGCCTTTTCGTTTAACTGTTGGCTGACTCTCGAAAGTTCAACAGGGTCAAACAATACTATCGTATCGAAATACACTGTCGCCAATGGTAAGGGATACGAGATATATATTGGAACGGCAAACTGGATTCAAGGCAACTTCACTGCTGCAGATGGTAGCTCATCAACTGGTGCAACAAACAATTCAGTTATCCCTGATGACGGCACATTCCGAATGGTGACTGTTACGTTCACTCCATCTGGTTCGGACCGAGTTAAGATATATCTCAATGCGGCAGTACAATCTATCCCATCACCAACAGATAGTGCGTGGGACATAGCGGCAACTGCTGACCCGTTTTGTATTGGTAGTAGGAACGGTAGTGCATTCTACGATGGAATTATCGATGAGTGTGGCATCTGGGACAAGGTTCTCACACAGTCTGAAATCGACCAGTTGTACAATGGGGGTGCGGGTCTAGCTTATCCACTTACCACGACAGCGATTAAAACGCTGGGAGGTTTGGCCATTGGGTCAGTAAAGACAGTAGGAGGATTAGCAATAGCATCAGTAAAAACAATCGGCGGCCTCGCATAATATGTCAGAAGAAGATATTAAGAAACTAGCGACGGCCTTGAAGGGTGGAGATAGAGACAGCTTTGCATCCTTTACATCGGGGCTTCGTACCAACTGGGTGTTCATCATCGCGGTTGCAGGTGTTGCCATGTGGGTATTCAATAGCTTCAGTGCTGTAGATGCAGTAAACGTCCAACAGGATGCGCAGATTCAGGCTATAACGGTGTCCATAACACAACTAACTGCAAACGTGGTCGCTCTTACCGCAAAGTCGGAGGCAGACAACCAGAACCAGAACCTAATCCAACAGGATATTGCGCTTATTAAGGCGGACATTGGGGCTATCAAAGAAGACCTTAAAAAATGAGCTACAACCAAGAAGACAAAGACATAGTAATCTCAGGTTTCGAGCAAGGGATTGCATCGTCTCCTCTCTTTGGTACTGCAAACATTCAAAATGCGAACATTTCAACTCAAAGTGGTGAGGTTATGGCTTCATACGGTAGAACAAGCCAAGCACAGGAAGCAATAACAAATGGAACTTTAACCGCCTCAGTAAGTGATGGAGCAACTCTTTTGGCGGCACCAGCTACCCTTAAAGCAGGTACTTGGGTCCGTGTAAGCTCCTCGACAATTACAAGCATCACAGCAGCAACCAGCCCAGCTACTGTTTCAGTAAACTACTTAGCAGTCGCAGGTGGTGGTGGAGGTGGTGGCTCGGATGACTCCGCTGGTGCGGCGGGTGGTGGTGGTGCGGGAGCAGTCCGAACAGGTACATCAAATCTTTCTGCACAAGATTACACCGTTACAGTCGGTACTGGTGGAGCAGGAGCTACTATACTTCTTCCTGGTACAAATGGTCAGGACTCCGTACTCGGTTCTATAGTCACTTCAACAGGTGGCGGTGGTGGTGGTTCTGGTGACCCTAGTGCCTCGGCAGGAAACATAAACGGTCAGAACGGTGGCTCTGGTGGTGGTGGTGGTGGAGCCAATGCTACTAACGGCACGGGAGGAACAGCGGGGACAGGAGGAAATGCTGGTGGAACAGGTCGTGTCGCTGCAACTGTCGCAGGTGGTGGTGGTGGTGGCGCAGGAGCAGTTGGAGGTAACGCTGCTTCAGGTGTTGGTGGTGCAGGTGGTAATGGTACTGCAAGCTCAATCTCTGGTGTATCGGTAACATACGGTGGAGGTGGTGGTGGTGGTTCAACAGGTGCTGCTGGAGCTGGTGGTACGGGTGGTGGTGGTGCGGGAGGGGATGGAGGTGGTTCAAGTGGTACGAATGGTACGGATGGCCTCGGCGGTGGAGGTGGTGGTGTTGGGGCTGGGACTGGTACTGGCGGTACTGGTGGTGACGGTGTCGTCATCATCTCGTATACGACAGGTGCTATGTTTGCCATTGGTGGAACTGTAACCACAGCGGGAGGAAACACAATCCACACATTCACAGAGTCTGGTACATTCCGAGTTATCACCATTCCAACTGGTGGACTCTATTACGTTTCATATAAGGATGCTTCCAACAAGATTAAGCTTTCGGCCAACTACGACCCAACTGGTGCAACGCCTCTAACTCATGGGACATCAGGTACAGCAACATTCAGTACGGTTGCAGTTCCAGCATCTGCGATAGCAAAGGCGGTTGAAATGTACACCACCGCAACAGGGGTAGAGTACCGATATTATGTTTTGGATTCTTCGGCATATCTTTGGGTGTATGACACTGCTATTTATGACAGCTCACTTGCCGCAAGTGGCGTTGCTACCCTATGGATGCTTACTGACCCAACCAACTATAGCTCTCTAGGACTAACAGGACTTGCCGTTCTTAATGGATGGGTAATGGAGATTTCTAATTATGGAATATACAGCAAACCTACCGTTGACCTCGGCAGGATGTTGCGAATCATTGAGAATGTATATCTGAACGAGCCATTCGCAACACATACCAACTATGCGTTAGTAGGTTCACAGGGGAAGATGTACTACTGCGACGGTAACTACCTTGGGGAACTGTTCCCGACCACATCTCTTGTTACGGGTGTAGCAAACGTACAATCGTATTCTCAATATACTGCCGCAACTACTACGGGAACGATAACTAAGATTTTCGGTGGTTCGTTGCCGTATGCACCAAATACTACCCCTCCATTTGGATTTGAGTTTGGAGCTAGAGTCCCTGTAGTGTTTTTTACTGATGTGTATGGAACTCTACCGACAGCAGTGACGGGCGGGACTGTATACTACATATCTTACAACCCATCCTCTAGCACATTCAAAGCGTATACCACTTCTAGTGGTGCTGTTTCTGTTGACATGTCGACTGGTGCATCTGGCAACCAATACTTCAACACGTTCTACCCATTCGGTGCTTCGGGAGTTGATGGTAGTTCTGCAACTGTCCAATGGTCAGGTCAGCGCATGAACCTTCCAACTTACGAGACAGCACAGTGTTTGGTGGAGATTGGAAATACTGTGCTTGTTGGGTGTGCTGGTAGTGTTTTGTACCCTTGGAATCAGGTGGATGCACTTCCAAGCGACCTTATCGCACTCCCAGAGGCCAACGTAAAAACTATGATAAACGTCAACAATATGGCGTATGTCTTTGCGGGTTTCAAGGGGAATATCTATATTACGAACGGGTCTGTTGCCTCGCTTGCACTTAAAGTCCCTGATTACTGTGCAGGAGTTCCAGGAACTGCCCTTACTTACATCGAGCCGTATTTCACATGGGGAGACTCCGCATACATACGAGGTCGCGTCTACTTCTCTATCCTTGACCAGACATCTGCTAAGGCAGGTAACTGTGGTGGTATCTGGTCGTTTGTACCAAGCCAAAACGTAGACCCGAACCAGAATGTTGGTATGGCACTCCGATTGGAGAATCAGAACTCTTACGGTTCGTACAACGGTGTGGCGACAATCATTCTTCCAAATGCTGAACAGCAGAACACTGTCTCCCCTCTTTATTGGTCTTTCTGGCAAAACAGCTACAGCACGGGAACGTCAACATTCGGTATTGACCAAACAGCTTCTACGCCAGTTACGCAGTTCATTGTAGAAACCGACCTTATTCCTACTGGTTCTGCACTTGATAAGGACACCTTCTCACAGATTGAGTACAAGGTTGCAAACCAGCTTCAGTCAGGAGACTCGGTTCAGTTGTACTACCGCCTGAACTCAACAGACGCTTGGACGTCACTTGGAAATGTTATTGAAGAAACCACCAAGCTATCGGGTTACTTCCAAGTGAACTTCCAAAAGAGTCAGTGGCTTCAGCTGAGGGCTGTATGTACGACTGGTGGCACAACTTCTTCATCGTTTGTTCGCCTAACGAACCTACGCTACCGCTAATATGGACGAGAACAAAATCCGACAAATCGTAAGGGATGAAGTGAATCGAGGTACTAACAAGTCTCGGTTTGAACTTAAGAGCATTCCGCGTCACGTCCACGATGGGGTGGATTCTTTGAACATTAGCGAGGACAATGTTCTTCTGACCAAAAAGCTGACTACGCAACTTATTCTCAGTGAATCGGAAACATTTACATTAAGAAACGTATACAATGTAAGTAGAATATCCTACCACGCTATCGCCTATGACTCGTCGTCATCACCAGCAACCAAGAAGGCAACAATTAGTGGCGAAATCATATTTGGTAAGTGTTCGGAGTTTACTGGTTCGGGCTCTTCAATCTCCACCTCTGGCTTGCCAATAGTGCCTAATGCGGGAAGCGGAAACACATCGGCGTTTCTTCAATCATCAAACTCGATTTATATTAACACTGGTAACCTTACTCATACATCAGTAACTGCGGCTCCTTATCTGGTTTACGCGCAAGACAATAGCACCATCTATGCCGTGCTAAGTCTCGATAGCTATAAGAACGACGAACTGACATTTACATCGTACATAGCGACAAGCTGGATTCTTAACGGTGTCCTAATAATAGAATAACAATGAAAACTTTTACCACGCTTACAAGTCTCGCAACGAATCTCTCAAACAACACATCAACGGATAACCAGTCCTTGATGGGTCAGCTTGTTTCTGACCAGCACCGTTACTTAATTCAAAAGTATTTCGATAACGAGAGGACATACACCACCGTTACTATAGGAGCTGAAGATTTGACTCTTACAGGGGCGTTGCTCGCAGGTGCTACGACAGCAACACTCACGACGACATGGACTGACGTAAGCTGTCAGCAGTTGGTGGTCTTCTCAAACTCCGACCAGAGGACTGTATTTTTCACACAGGGTTCTGCCGCTATTAGATGGCAGACAGGTCTTAGTGACTCTGCAACTACGGCAATCTCCACAGTTGGTGTTCAGTCATACCCTATTCCTGCCAATGTCAGCAAGATTAAGAACGACACCATCACGGTTGGACAACTTGTATTTACCCCAGCACCTGTTCAAAGCATCCAAGAGTGGACTATGTTGAATGCCCTACCGTACACCTCGGACATTCCAAACTACTTCTACATCTATAACAATCAGGTGTTGTTCTGGCCGATTCCAAGTACAAGTGGAAACATCATCACTTTCAACTACAAGGCGCGTGTTCCTGACCTTACCTTCTCCGATTTCACCACAGGAACCCTTAGTGGAATTGCCGTAGGAAGTAACGTGGTAACTGGTGTAGGAACAGGATGGGCGACACCATATCCCACAGGTGTAGACATTCTGCACTTCAATCTCCACCTTAAAATCACTCCTCCAAGCGGTGATGGCATCTGGTATCCAATTCAGAGGTTCAACAGCACAACAGAGGTGGTCTTAGCTTCACCCATTCAGAATGCGCCAAGCGCAACTGCGTCGGCCTATGTCATTGGTCAGCTCCCACTTCTCCAAGAGGACTTCCACGACATGCTAGTATTTGGGGCACTAAAGATTTACTTTTCATCTATAGTAGACAACGACAAGGCGTACAAGAAGTACGATACCGAGTACCAGTCTAGGCTTGACTTGTTGGAAGCATACGCTGCGAACAAGAGTGTGAACGTGGACTTGGGTGCTCAGCCGATACCAAACAACCCGAACCTTTACCTCTATGCACAGCAATAAACAATAATATGGCAGCTCTTAACAACACGGTAGCAACAGTCTTCAATAGGAATCGTGCCCTTGATAAAAGGGTTGGTAGCTCAGTCTCTAGTGCGTTCGCACAACCTGCCAAGAAGCAGGGTACAAGCCTCACCAAGTCATCACTTGCATCCCCAGGTCTTGTTACTATTGGTGGTTCAAAGCCTAAACCTGTCCAAGCTCCTGTATCAAATGGTTCAGGTAGCTATAGTGGAGTACCTGTTGTTTCTGGTACTAACGCCCAGATACAGTCGCAGGTCAGTTCAATAAACAATCCAACCCAACGACAGACAGCAAGTGTTTCACCAGTAAAATCAGCACAGCCAGTCAAAGGACTGCTTAACTTCCCAAGTCTTACAGGCAGAATTGCAGAGGCGTCTACACCAAACAGCACGCAGACACAGCTACTCCAAGACCTTAGAGGAACGGCGGGTAAGAATGAGCAGATTGCAGAGAACGCTCGTAAACTTAGCGAACAGTATGGAAGTGAAATCTCACGAGTCGGACAACTAGGTGCGGGCGCGGTTGCAGGAAACCTCAGCACAGGAACTAACGTGGTTGGTTCTGGTAACGCAGCTATCGCTTCACAGTCAGCCTCGTCCCGTATGAGCGCACTCGCAGCAGGTCAACAGGCAGCACTTGAGGGAACAGGCCAGCAACTCACTGCACAACAGCAGATGGCTAACGCACAGGCACAAGCCCTCGGTGGTGCTAACACCCAGCAATCACAGCAGATTGGTGGACTTGGGACCGCAGCAGGTCTTGCACAACCAGTACAAGTCCCCTACAGCAACCAGTTTGTTGACCCACTTACAGGACAGCCTTTCGGTGGCGGTTCTACTGGTGGTCTAAACAGTGTTGTCCAACCCCTTATTGAACGAGTGCGTCTTGGACAGATGAGCTATGACGACGCCGTATCAGCACTCTCAGGTTATGGACAAGGTGGTGTCAACGCACTCAACCAAGCTCTTGGTTCTAACTTCGATGTGGTGGGTTCTAATGCTGAAGCGTCAGCTAGAACAGCATCAACTGAACAGACAGGTACTATCGGAGGACAGATGCAAAAGGGTGCGGAGACTGTAAAGCAACACATGGTAACGCTCCTCGATGCTTATCAGAAACTGGGCGCGCAGTTTGGCATTCCGCTTATTAACAAGGGAATCAACTCTATTGCTGAAAAGTTCGGTAGCGGTCCTGTCCAGTCATACAACATCGCACTCAGCAACGTCCGAGATGAGCTTGCTAAGATTCTTGGTGGTGGTACTTCAACCGATGGTACTCGTGCCACGGCTAGAGAGCTTCTTCCAGACAATATGACCCCTCAACAGATTCAGGCATCTATTAAGACAGCTACCGAGTTGATGGACTCCAAGATTCAGGAATACACACGAGCACCAGGAGCCTCATCAGGATTCGGAGGTGGAGATATATTCGCAGAACAATGGTAAACAATGGATAACCTTGACCCACAGGCACTGAGTCTAGCCAAAGCAATCCGCAAGGCAGAAACGGGTTCTTCACAAGACCCGTACAACGCCCGTGGAGCAAGCGGTGAGTTTGGTGGGTATCAGTTCATGCCTGACACATATAAGGCACTTGCAAAGAAACACCTCGGTGACGAAAATGCCCCTGCGACGGTAGAGAATCAAAACAAGTTGGCATATTCGGAAGTCAAAGCTCTCAAAGATGCTGGCAATTCACCTGCACAGATTGCTTCCATTTGGAACTCTGGTAAGCCCGACTCATACAAGCAAGGTCTAAAAGGAACGAACTCCCAAGGTGTGCAATACGATGTTCCAGCCTATGTTGCCAAAGTAAGCCAAGCATATAGAGAACTTTCAGGAGTACAGACAGCAATGGCTTCTGAAGAAACCCCACAACCGAGCCAGCAGGTGCAAGCACCGCAACAGGAAGTTCCACAGCAGGAGCCAAAGAAACCGATATCGACGAAGATTGCCGAGATGACAGGTTTTGGAAAGACGGTGGACACCCTTGGTAGTCTTATTGCACGAGGTCAGTCACAGACAAATAAGAATTACATTGAAGCTCCTACTGGAAAAGAAGTTGCAGGTGCGGCATTAAACGTGGCATCTCTTGCAGTACCCGTCGCTGCAGGTGAGAGAGTTGCAGCAGGTCTTGCAGGAAGGTTAGCACCGAAGATTGCACAGACTGTCGGTAGAGTTGCTGCAGGTGGTCTTGTAGGACTTGGAACAGACGTTGCACAGGATTTGGAAGCTGGACGCAAGGTAAAGCCAGGACTCGGAACTGCCATTGGTGCAGGTATTCCTATCGTTGGAGCACTTGGTTCTAAGATTGCAGGACGAGTTGCGGGTGAATCTGCTGGTGTCCTTACTGGTGCAAGGTACGGTCCTCTTAAGCGAGGCTTTGAAGCATCCAAGGCTGGTGGCGAAGTTGGTGACGCATTCTCACAGGCACTCAAGGGTCAGATACAGCCAGAGCAGATTGTCGGTGAGGCTAGGGACGCGCTCGGTGCGATTGTCGGACGTAGAAGTTCGGAGTATGAAAACCTCCTGTCTTCTATGAAGGGTTCTAGCCAGCAACTTGATGTCACCCCTATATTTAAGGGCTTCAAGGAACAGCTAGGTAAGTTTGGTATCACAGGTACACCAGAGGCTCTAGACTTCAGCCGTTCAGTATTTAGATTCAATTCACAAGCACAGGCAGATATACAAAAGATTGCTAGCGAGATGGCAGACTTCGGACTCAAAGAGGGTGACAGAACATCTGTTGGTGTTGACCGACTCAAGAGGTCATTCGCAAACCTTTATGGAGAAAATAGGGACGCTAGGGCACTTGTTGAAGCTATGCGTGGCAAGACTAGGGATGTTCTCTCAAAGGTGGAAGGATATGACAAGTCCATGGCCCTCTACGGGGACATGACTGACGCTATTGATGACATTCGTAAGGGACTCTCACTTGGAGACCAAGCATCTACTGACACAGCATTTAAGAAAATTGTGTCCTCACTCCGTCAGAACCAAGAGTTCAGGAAGACTCTTATGGACGAGCTTGATAAGGAGACTGGTGGTCTACTTAGTGCAAAGGTTGCAGGTCAACAGCTTAGTGACTGGGCACCGAAGGGACTTATCCGCTCGCTCATTGGTACGGGTTCTCTTGGTGCAATTATGACAGGTATGTGGCCTGCGCTCTCATCACTTATAACAACATCCCCACGAGTTGCGGGGACGTTGGCAAAGATATTGGGTAAGACATCAAGAGACTTCCCTATCATTGAGGAGGCTCTTATAAAGGCTGCAACTAGAGGCGCACAGGCCGTAGGAGAGTAGTTACGCGCTTACAGTACCGACCTTGTTTCCACCGTTCTGAAACTTTGGTGGCACTACCTTTGGGGCTTCGACTTTCACAGGTTCTGCCTTCACTTCCTCTACTTTCTGTTCTTCTTGGAGAGCGTCAAGTTGTTTCTGAAGCATACGGATTTGTCGCACTAGATTACTAATGATTCTCTCATTCTCACTTGGGACACTAGCGTAGACGCTGGCACTTGGAAGCAAGAAAGCGAGTCCTACGAGAAGTCCTATAGCTACTTTTTTCATAACTGTATATTACCTCTTTAGCCTAATCCTGTCAATAGGATATCCACAGGTTCGTTGCTATGGGATTTTGCAGTGAAATAATACACATATATGCAATTCATCTATAGACCAGTTAAACCGTTTGTTGTTACGCAGTCTTTCGGTGAAAACAAAGCCTGTGTAGACCTAAAAACAGGCAAGAAGGTCATAGCATGTAATGGACTAAAGCCACCTAAGGGCTACAAGTCCCTCTATCTTGCAGGACACAAGGGCGTAGACATGAGAGCCACGCACGGTCAACCAGTTTATTCAGTCGCAGACGGTATCGTGGACTTCATCGACACCCAGCCTAAGTCGGGACTCGATGTTAGAGTAGTTACAGAACATGAGGGAAAGAAGTACCGAGCCATCTACGAACACCTCTTGGGCTACCAGAAGAAGGTTGGGGACAAGGTGTTCATCGGAGACTTGATTGGTTGGGCCGACAACACAGGCTACTCGTCGGGCGACCATCTCCACTTTCAGTTTGAGGTTTGGACTAAGGGTTCGTGGAAAGCAATCGACCCAATGCCGTTTATGTATCCGACTTATGCACTTGACATCGCACCGCTATATAACAAACTAAAGGAACTTATGGCACAACTTGCAGATTTACTGGCAGACAAGATGAGGAAATGAAATGTAAATACTGTAATGGAAAGAAGTTTAAGACACAGGGTAGATTTGGCGGACTCGCCTCATCTACCTTTTGTGTTTTATGTAGAAAAGTGCAAGAGCAAAGAACCCCAAAACAGATACGGGAGTTGCTCAAGATGACGAACAAGGTCAAACACTAAATACCGTACCTAGTAGTTCGTCGTCTTGAGGACCGCCTGTTCTTTAGAAAGGGGAGCAGCGATGCAGAAGACAATGTTGTGTCCGAAGTGCAACCAGTACAAGCCCACAACACGACATCACATTCTTCCGAAACGCCACTTCCGCGACAGGCATTCTCGAAGGTGTATCCTCTACATCTGTCGGGACTGCCACGACGCACTCGAACGAATCATCCCGTTCGAGAAACAGCCAAAGGACTTCTACTATGGAGTTCTGACTGGCTTCCTTCATTACTCCCCCACATAGGGGGGAGGCTTTTTATATTTATCCACAGTTTCGCTGTGAAATCGTTTTATCTTTGTTACCATTCAGGTAGTTACGGCGTACTACTCACCAAGTCAGTTCTCCTTTTTCGTATTAAGTACAGGTGCTACCGTAACTCGCCTGTACATCTGATGTTTTCGGACATCGGGTTCCCGTCGGGTAGGTCTCACTAAGTTGCGACACAACTACCTCACACCTCACGGGAACTCGGTGCATAACGCCGAAACTGTATGAAACAATCACCTAAATGGACTTTGAACACCACTGATGCAAAGAAGTGGGTTAAAAACACAATCCTATTTCTTGCACCGCTTTTCTTGATGTACTTTGCTTCGATTACCGCGCTTATTCAGGACGGACTCGCGCTCTCTGACTTCAAGATTCAACCACTCGTAGCAGGTGCTATGGTTCTCTACCTCTTGAACGTCGTAACCGACCTTCTCAAGAAACTTCAAGAAGGCCCAAAAGAGTAATGCTAGGTTTAGTTATAGGTCTGTCACTCCTAGCAGACCCTCTGAGTAGCCCCTTATTGGCCCCTAAATTGCCCGTAGACGAGACTTTGACCCAACAGACGATATTACCCGCATGGAGATACGAATTGAGCCAAAACGTCGAATTAGAGGCTCTTGCAGATTGTGAAAGCAACTTCAACGAGAAGGCAGTCAATGCACAAGATTCTGATGGATTTCGTAAGTACGGGTTATTCCAATATCACGTTCCAACTTGGGAATGGTTTGTCTCAATGATGAGGAAGGAGGGTCTTATCGAAGAAGATAGAGTTATGAACATTCTGTCGGGAGCAGACCAAATCACGGTGACGCGCTGGGCGTTTGCCAACGGATATGAAAGTCATTGGGGAATATGCCTCTAAAAATCTGTAGATATTGCTTTGTTGAAGTTGAAACGGAAGCAAAAGTGTTGCGTCCTATATGCACCCTCTGTCAAAGAAAACGACAGTTACAAGCTGTGAAGGATTGGTATAACAGACGTACCAAGGAGGAGTCAGAGGAAGCACCGTTTGTACCAGTAGTCATGGCAAATAGAGAGACAATGTATTATCCTTGGAAGCTCGACCCGTCAGTTATATTAGTTGTTGAACCTTAAATTATGGAAGATAAAACAAAGTTCGTAGTACCTCAAAGCGTATACGACTCAACAAGTGATGAGGGTAAGGCGCGAATCGACACAGAAGGAACGGTGGTTCCCGATGCGGAGTTCGTTGTTTTACAGGTAAAAGAAACAGTAGAAGAAACCGACGCTCGACTCATTGAAGAAGAAAATAGTGTAGAATCAGAAGCGTAGACTACTGTAATAAAGAAGCCGCCCAAAAGGCGGTTTTCTTTTTATTGGTTAATCGCCCAGAAAATATAGGCAAACCAGAGTACCCAGATAATTAGCAGAACTCTTAGGTTCATACTCTTATTGTTTAAGTGATT
>JADKJE010000011.1 GCA_016722515.1 Alphaproteobacteria bacterium | reverse complement strand
AATCTTCTTTAATTTATTTATACAATTTATTAAATATGATTCATCCATTTCTTTTATAAAAACAGCTTTGTCGTATGTATTTTTTGTCCAACTTTCTATATCAAAATTATCCTCAATCCAATCACAATCATCTAAATCATATCCATCTATATCATTTGTAAAATCGCTCATTAACTTATTACACCCCACTTCTGTTAATTAAAACACATAGCGCCCTTCGATGAGGTTCTGGCATATAATCAAGTAAATATTCAGCGTTTTCATCAAAGATTTCATCTTCTATTTCTTTTATGCTACAGCCATAATGTTTTGCTATTGAGCCAAGCACTTCAAATTGAGTTTCTGAGTCAAATGCAGATAGTATATTTCTGTTTTTTTGCCCTGCGGGTGTTTGTTTATACATTCTCTTAATCTCCTAAAAATGATCTCACTATTTAACTTACAATAATAGTATAGCGTAACGATATTAGTTTGTCAAGTAGTTTCTGAAAAATTTTTAACTGTCAATGAAATTATTTCCCGGCGGGAAATCGCGGGAAATAATTTGTTTCGCCGCTGTTTCCAATTTGGAAATAACTAGAGTGCCTGGTACTCCTACATTATGGCTAACCAATTTATCAGGTTATAACCCAATAAACACTTTTTGATTAATGAGCAAATTCAAAAAAGCATTTGCTCACACAAAATAAATTCATTATGTGTTATAATAATTTAATGTCATCTCTAATAGACTTTTCAGAAGAAGAATATCTTGCTATTGAGCGAGAATATTGCACAAAACGATTAATCAATTTCGTAGAACGCGCGTGGCCGATTATTGAGCCGGGCGCTGAATTTCTAAACGGTTGGGCAATTGGCGCTATCTGCGAACATTATCAAGCTATAACGGAGGGTCAAATAAGGCGATTACTTGTCACTGTCCCCACGGGGATGTCTAAAAGTACCATCAGTCAAATCATGTTCCCCGCTTGGGAATGGGGGCCCCGCAATCTGCCGCATCTTAGAATTATCAGCGCTAGTTTTGAAATCGGTAATGCGCTTCGAGATAACCGCAAAACCAGGCTTATCATTGAGTCTGAATGGTATCAAAAGCTTTGGCCGTTAAAACTGACTACAGACCAAAACACCAAGGGCTATTTTGAGAACGAGTATAGAGGGTTTAGGCAATGCGTGGCCGTCGATTCATCAACCGGTAAGCGAGGCGATCGCTTTAATTGGGATGACCCTATCAGCGTAAAAGATGCTAAAAGCCCGGTGGAGCTGGCAAACGCTAAATTCACATTTAATCGCGTTATCCCCACCCGACTCAATAATCAAATGAAGTCTACCATCTCTATTATGATGCAGCGCGTGGGTAAAGGTGATGTAGCAGATTTAGCTATTGAGCAAGGTTATACACATTTAATGTTACCGATGGAGTTCGAATCTAAACGTAAATGCTTTACTTGTATCGGCTTTGAAGACCCGCGCACCGAAGAAAAGGAATTACTTTTCCCTGAGCTATTCCCAAGAGAAGCTGTAGAAGAGTTGAAGATTGCGCTAGGAATAGACGGTTATGACTCCCAAATGCAGCAGCGTCCAAACCCAGAAGGGGGCGGCATCATCAAAACCAAATATTTTGGGTTATATGAAAAATTGCCGGACATTTTGTATCGTGAAATTTATTCAGATACAGCAATGAAATCGGGCGAGCATAACGACTATTCAGTATTTCAATGTTGGGGAAAAGGAGCTAACGGCCGCATTTATTTAATTGCACAAATAAGGGGCAAATGGGAAGCGCCAGAGCTTAAACGTCGTGCGATAGAGTTTTGGGTCCAAGAATTACAGCGGGACCCAAAAACGTATGGGACTTTGCGCAGGATGAACGTAGAAGATAAAGCCAGCGGAACGGGTCTTATTCAAAGTGTATCTATAGAGGGCCGCATTCCTATTTTCCCTATTAAAGAAGATGATAAAAGAACCACCGAATCGAGAAATAAGTCCCGAGAAGATTCGCATCAAACCCGAGTAGCTCGAGATAAATATACGCGAGTTTGTTCTATTACGCCTATAATTGAGGCGGGCATGGTATACTTAGAGAAAGATTCACCCATCCTTTTTGAATTTTTCGAAGAATGTGAATCGTTTACGGCCGATGATACGCACCCCCATGACGACCAAGTTGATACCATGGTGTATGCAATAAACGGCATGATTGCACAAAATATAACCCCATGGTGGCAACAAGTGTTAGGAGCATAATAGCATGGCAAAGAAATCTATCAGAATGCCAATCGCAATAAACAATCAGCAAAAATCTTGGGCTGCATCATTGGTCAAAGATGTTTTGAAAGAAACGCAACTTTCAGGAAAAGCTTTTGACGCTTTCGTAAATCCGGTCTTGAGCCTAGGCCAAGGCGGCGGAAACGCATTAGGAGCTGGATATTTCATCAATACAGTCACGCAAAATTTTAATTGGTTAAAGCTTAGGGCAATGTACGAAAGCAACTGGTTAGCCCGTAGACTGGTTGAAATGCAAGCAGAAGATATGACGCGAGAGGGGATAGAAATAAAAAACACTTCTGATCCGACGGATATTCAAAAAATAATGACTGCCTGGTCAGAATTAGGGCTTCAAAAAAAACTGTTTGAAACTATTGCAATGGCAAGGCTATACGGGGGTGCGATCGCAGTCATAGACATAGACGGTCAACTTCTTTCTACGCCGCTCGATTTAAAGACAATTCGAAAAGGGCAATTTAAAGGGCTGAAAGTATTAGATAGGTGGCAATTGTGGCCCTCTACTGAAGATTATGATGAATTAGACAATAAGCCAAACTATTATACCGTATTAGCGCCATATGATTGGGATATGAAATTTCCTGATCCAAAAGCGTTTGCTCAATTAGAAAGATATAAAAGCGATGTTACTATACATCGGTCCCGTGTCATTAGATGTGACGGTGACTACCTGCCTTTTATTGACTTTTTGCAAAACCAACGGTGGTATGGCTCTATTTTAATTGGCGCGATGGATGTAATAACCAATTACTTGACTGCATCTGCGGCTTTAGCATCTGCTGCTTATAAATCATCTTTTCGTGTGGTTAAAATAGACAATATGTACGAGGTTTTAAATCAAGGCACTAATGGTCAGGCAGCGAACAATCTTATGGGGTTTGTTCAAGCCATGAAACTGACGGAAAGCACAGAGAATGTGACCGTTTTAAGTTCAAATGACACAATAGAGATACTAAATTATGACTTAAATGGTTTATTAGCCGCGATGGGGAAATATGAAAACCAACTTTTCTCATTGAGTGGCACCCCCGCTACTAAATTCTTAGGCGAAACAGCTAAAGGGCTGAATGCAACAGGAACCGAAGAAACCCGACTCTATTATGACAAAGTGAAAAATGAACAAGAAAATATACGGCCTGATATGCAAAAACTGCTTAATGTTGTTTATGTTTCGACATTAGGCGAACAACCTCCGGAAGATTTAAGCTTTGATTATGTGCCCTTATGGCAAATAGACCAAATGCAAAAAGCTACTATCGCAAAACAAGCGACTGATTCGGTCACCGAAGCATTTACAGCAGGCATAGTTAATAAAGCCATGGCGCTTAAAGAGCTTAAACAAAGCTCTGACGAAACAGGATTATGGAGTAATATTGATGACGAAGAGATAACCGAAGCTGAAAAAGAAGACGAAGCGCCGCCTGAGCCTACTACCCCATTAGTTGCGCCAAAGATTAGCGCTAATACTACGATGCCTAATCCTAAGCCGATGCAAGCAAAAGAGATTAGTGTTGCGAGCACTTAAAAATGGTTGATAAGTCTCCTTGGCAATATTCTAAGACTCAGGAAAATAAATATGCTCGTCAATTACGCAAAGTAGCACAGCATTCGGGCGCTATCATTGCAGCACATGTTAATGATGATGGAGAACTAGAAGACATTTCGAGCATGATGTATGCGGCTAAATTATATTCAGACGCTTTAGAGCCATGGGCTAATCGGGTAGCAATGGCTATGATTAAGGGGGTGGCAAAAACTAATGAACGCGCATGGCAAAAGCAATCTAAAATTATTGGGCGACAACTTACTAATGTGCTGTCTAATTCCAATATTTCACCCACAATTGAGGCTTTGCGACAAGAAAACGTTAAGCTTATAAAGAGCATTCCGACCGAGGCAGCGGAAAGGGCTAGTAAGCTATCCCAAGAAGCTGTGACCACCGGTGCGCGCGCGGATGAGATCGCAGCCCAGATTGCCTCTAGCACGCATGTTACACAGTCTAGAGCGACCTTAATTGCTAGGACAGAAATAGCAAAAAGCAATGCCAATATCATTCAAGCTCGTGCTGAACTAGTGGGCGCTAACAGCTATATTTGGCGCACCATGGAAGATGGCGCAGTTAGAGAGTCCCATGCTGAAATGGCTAACCTAACGTTCGACTTTGATGACCCACCTGAAGTTGGCGATGAAGGAAATCATGGACCCGGAGAATTTCCGAATTGCCGCTGTTACGCGGAGCCAATCATTTAAAATATAATTTATACACATATGCGCATATACGCATAATCACATGTGTTCAGGTGCATATTTGCTTATATACTCATTGACTGCATTCTTAACCAAAGTGGTTACATTGGTTTCTAAATACATAGCCGCCATCTTAATTTTATTATGCATTTTCTTTTCCAGAATAATGTTCATTCTTATAATCTTTGTGTCTTTTTGTACTGATGCAATGGCTTTTTCTATTCTGGATGATTTACCGATAGTTAATTCACTCATTTATGAACTCCTTAAGCTCTACTATTATTTTTCTGATTTCATTAGCGGCTTCTTGGGCCACTTCATTCATAACAGTGCGTCCCGTTGCTGCTGTATTTGAATAAATGATGCGCTGAAATGTGCCGTTATCAAAGACACGTAAGCCATAATTCTTTAATACATCACGTATTTCTCTCCCTACTTTTGTGTGTGTAATCTGCCGACTAATGATAAAAGCCGCTTTTGGAAAACCATTATTGATTTCTTGCCGCGCTTTAATAACATCAACTAAACCCGCAGTAGCCCAAATATCATAGGGCGATGGTTGCACCGGGATTAAAATAATGTCCGAACATTTGATAGCAGATATAGCCATATTCTCTAATTGGGGTGCACCATCAATAATAATATACTCATAATTGGGGGTGAATAGCTTCATGTCCTTCTCTAGCGTTGGCCTATCTATTCCAACTACACCGATAAGCTCGGCATTCGCAGCCGAGTGCCAGTCTCGGGCACTCCCTTGTGGATCTGAATCGACGAGCAAAACTTTGTGTCCCGCTTCTTGCAACCCGCACGCCAGATTGATAGAAATAGTTGTTTTCCCAGCGCCACCTTTTTGGTTTAAAATGCTAATTATCATATTTTCCTACTTATATACATATATCCACATATAAGTATATGCGCATCAATCAAGTTAAGCAATAGATTTTGTATATAGACAGCAAATAATTTTGTAAGCATATGTTCCAAAATGGAACTTATGCTATAATTAATCTTTTTTAAATCTTAGAGGAAACAAATCGCATGAATATCAGTACATATGTTTTAGGCTTAGCTGAACTATTAGAAAAAGGCGCTTTAACTGTAGAAAATCTTAAGAAAGAAGATCACCCTATGCAAGTTATAGCGGCGAATATCTTAAGAAAAGCATTAAATAGCAGTGTCATGACTAGTGTAGCTGAAGATTTCCATGCTGCTTTTAATCAATTAGCTAATGAAAAACAAATGTTAACGGCAAAAGTGCAAGAACTTTTAGGTAAAGCTCCTGCAGAAGATAGCACAATGATAATTAAAGATAGAAGTGACGCAAATAAAGACCCATCGGCTGCCCCTGCTAATACAGATGAAACAGTAGTTGAAGCTGAGTCCGTTGCTCCAAATGATGAGCAGGTAGCGGATAATGTTCCACGTGAAACCAAATGATATGATAATGAGATCTACCAACTAAATAGCTTAATCACATTCATCGCATGCCGCACTGCATTTGCAGCTGCGGCTTGCTGTTTTTGCAAATCTATACCTTTTTCTTTTTCTCTTAATTTTGCCGCATCTGAACGTGTTCGTAGATGATGGGCGCTTTTGCGTATAACATTAGATACGGTTTTTTGACATAAACCTGTTTTTGCGGCAATTTTTTCTTGGCTCATACCTTCCAAATACGACTTGATGATATCTTCAATATGACCATCTGATAAAGATGGCGGCCCTCGTTTTACAAGCACCCCCGATTTCAGATTGTTTTCTGCACATACTTTGTACAATGTGGAGTATGGGATTTTAAAATAGAGAGCGGCTTGTTTAATGGTCATTTTCACTAGCGCTTTTCGTAAAATTCCTATATCTATTTTTTTACTCAATTCGTATCCTTAAATAAATAATACTAAATGCACATAGTAAATAAAATATATTATATATTACTTTTTATTTTTTACAAGCAATATTATGTCAAATCTAGATAATTTCGATAATTTATCCCCCATGACTACCGCATTTATTGATAGTGATAATAGCATCCAAGATTTGGAAGCTATTTTTACAAGTGGTGCTGTGGCGGTTACAGCTGTAGAAGCGGGTCCTATTGTCCCTATTGGAACTGCTACAACGCCCAAGTTTGATAATATCACTCCTTGGGTGGGAAAACTTATTAATCCTGATAACAACATATTGGATTTAGTACAGCTTTTAACAAGTGGAGCTATCCAAGTACAGGTTATTGGTGGTGGCGGGGGTGGAGGAGCTCCAACTACTGCAAGTTTTATAACTCAAACGAATGAATTATTGGCGTTGCCTAATTCAGTGGCTCTTTCTAATCTCTCCACAGGCTTACTTGCAAATACTACCGGCACTGGCGATTTAACGCCAGTTACCTTGACCGGTACAGCAAATCAGTTGTTAGTGTCCGGGGGTGATGGGTCATCAACTCCTACTTTTAGTATTTCTCCGACATTAGTTTTGCCCGGTACTTTAACAATGGGTGGCGTTGTAGATACAGCCGGATATAACGTAGGTAGTTCAACGGGGTATTTAAATCTAGCACCGAGCATTTCCGTTGATGTGTTATCACCATGGCTTGGAGTTACAGGCATACGCCGTTTTGCTGAAGGCACTAATAAGATTTTATTTGTAACTGGTGAACAACAATTTTTACCAGATAATACTATCCGAATGAGATTAACATCTTCAGGGATGCAATTAGGCAACACTGGTGCAACCATTAGTTCTTTTTCTGCAGACGGGACTCTGGGTGCAAATAGTGATTCTTTAGCGCCCACTCAAAAAGCCACCAAGACTTTTATTACCTCTAGCGAGGCTGTAATAAAAGGAGCTACTTATATCACAACTAACGATGAGAGTGCGATCTTGCCAAATTCAACTTCAACCTCAGGATTATCGAATGGTTTTGCCACGGTTTATTCCGGCGTATTAGGAACTCAATTATTAACCGGAACTGCCAATCAAGTTACTGTAGTCGGCGGTGATGCATCCTCTACCGCTGCCGTGTTTAGCTTACCCTCTACTTTAGTCACCCCCGGCTCTTTAAATGTAGGTACTACTTTTTCGATAGGCGGTACCGGTACAATCACAAGCATAACTACAAACCCAGCATCTGCATCTTCTACCGCTTTAATGCCCGCTAGCACAATTCAAGCGGCAATTTCCGCTGCGATTACTGCGGGCACTTCTTTCCGCGGCGGATGGGATGCATCTGGCGGGTTATACCCTACAACTGGTGGTAGTGGTGGCGCCGGGGCTGTGGCGGCGGGTGACTGGTGGTATATCACGGTCGCGGGAACTTTAAATACGAAACCCGTTAATGTGGGAGATCAGATTTTTGCATTAGTTGCCACTCCTGGTCAAACTGATGCAAATTGGTTGGCTGTAGGTGATCGAGTTACCAGCGTCTTTGGTAGAACGGGCGCAATAGTGGCTACATCGGGAGATTATTCTTTTAGCCTTATCTCTGGTACGGCTTCTGTTGGACAGGGTGGTACTGGCTTAACCGCAACAGGTTCTACAGGAAATATATTAACTTCATCTGGCGGTGTCTGGGTTAGTGCAGCTCCTATTATTACGAGCGTTTTTGGTAGAACCGGTATTGTTGTTGCTCAAACTAACGACTATTCTTTTTCTCAAATATCGGGTACGGCTGCAGTTTCACAAGGCGGTACTGGCTTAACAACGCCTGGCATTGCCGGAAATGTTTTAACCTCAGATGGCGCGGGAAATTGGACAAGCTCAGTCCCTCCGAGCGCTCCCGTATCTAGCGTTTTTGGACGCACAGGCGTTGTGGTTGCAACCAGTGGAGATTATTCTTTTAGTCTGATCTCAGGTACAGCAGCGGTGTCACAAGGTGGTACTGGTCTTACTGCAACGGGCGCTGACGGAAATGTTTTAACGGCATTAGGTGGGGTATGGGTAAGTAGCACGCCAACATCTGCCCCAGTATCAAGCGTATTTGGTAGAACAGGCGCAGTGACGGCACAAGCTGCTGACTATAGTTTTAGCTTAATCTCTGGTACAGCTGCAGCAAATCAGGGCGGTACTGGATTTACAACTTATACAAAAGGCGACATTATTCATGCGTCTGCAACCAACACGCTTGCGAAATTATTAATTGGTACAACTGGACAAGTTTTAACAGTATCGGGTGGTGATGCTGCTTGGTCAGATCCAATTATTGCCAGCGTCTTTGGACGCACGGGCATTATAGTTGCTACATCCGGCGATTATTCATTTAGTTTAATTTCTGGCACCGCTGCGGTCGGACAAGGCGGTACCGGATTAACATCCCCTGGAACATCGGGGAATGTACTTACATCAAATGGTACGGCATGGGTTAGTTCTGCATTACCTAGCGCACCCGTTACGAGCGTCTTTGGAAGAACCGGAATCATAACCGCTACCAGTGGGGATTATAGTTTTAGTCTGATTTCTGGTACCGCTATAGAAACTCAAGGTGGTACTAACCAAACGACTTATACTAAAGGCGATATACTACACGCTACAGCCGCCAATACATTATCTAAATTAGGCATAGGCACTACAGGACAGGTTTTAACGGTTGTTAGCGGTGATGTTGCATGGTCAACGCCAGCAGCTGTGCCCGTTTCTAGTGTTTTTGGCCGAACCGGTGCAGTAACGGCAACTTCTGGTGATTATAGCTTTAGTTTAATCGCGGGTACCGCTGTAGAGACACAAGGCGGCACAAATCAAACTACCTATACCAAAGGTGATCTATTACATGCAACTGCAGCAAATACCCTAGGGAAACTAGGTATTGGCTCTACAGGACAATTTTTAACTATAAGCTCAGGCGATGTTGTATGGTCTACAGCCACGATCCCCGCTACTGCCAGCTCTGCAGGTAAAATATTACGTTCAGACGGTACCAATTGGGCGGCATCGACTCCTACCTTTCCTAATACCGCCAATACTGGGAAGTTATTACGAGGCGATGGTACTAATTGGGTTGAAACAACAGCTCAATACCCAGATGCGGCTGGAACCACAGGCAATGTTCTTACTTCTGATGGCACAAACTGGATTAGCTCAGCCGCAACCGGGGGTGGTTTAACATTTAATACGGTGACCGCGTCAACGCAAGCCATGGCAGTAAATAACACCTACTATTCTACTTATGCCGGAACCTGCGTTATGACTTTGCCTTCTACTGCTGCGGTCGGTAGTCTTTTACAAGTCATTACAGATAGTAGCCATTTAATTCAGATTGCACAAAATGCAAGCCAATTAATCTATTGTGGATCTCAGAATGGAACATCTTTAGTAACTACGACAGGAACAGGTGGCTCAATTACCACTATATCACCCAATACTGTTATCACTATTATTTGCATAGTAGCTGATACCACATGGGAAGTATTGTACACTAATAACTCATTTACAGGCGTTTAGATGGCATTTAATCAAAATCAATTAGGCTCTAAAAGTTCATACGGCTATGCTGGCATGAATAGCGGTGATTGGAACGGAACAAATAACTTTAGCTTTGCAACTCCTCCGGGTGGCTTTAAAGAGGTGGCGGGTCTATCCATTGGCTTTACTCTAGCATCTCCTTCGCCTGATTTCTCGATGTCTACTGATGGCAGGCTTCAATATATCGGTATTAACACCCGTGTATTTTTATGCTCAGCAGCCTGCTATGCAAATCTTCTTTCCGGTTCGGTAGGGATGGTAATTCAAATTAGAAAAAATGGTACTGCGGTTACAGGAGCAGAATTTTATTCTTCTATTTCGTCTTCAATAATTCAAGATTATCCTATACCTCTTGCAACTAATGATTATATTTCAATTTTTGTAGCAACAGCAAGCGCGCAAACTGCGCACGTTATACAAGCTAATATTGCTGCGAATTATGTAGGAGATTCTTAAATGTCATTTATACAAAATATAACGGGTGGCGCTGCATCATATGGTGTAATTTATCTCACTAACAGTTTTACCGGTATAGCTTTTTCTTATACCACATCCTATAAAGAAATAACCGGATTAGCCGTTTCTTTTAATCTAGGGCCAACGGTACAAGATTTCGGAATGTCTACGGATGGTAGGCTTAAATATACCGGCACTGATACAAAATTATTCTCTGTAAGCAGTATATTGGGTAGCACTGGTACTAGTAATGTGCTTTCTTTACAGCTTTATAAAAATGGATCTGCTTTAACAGATTCACTAGTATGCGGCATAGAATCGCTCAGGATGTCTTACTATGAAGTTAGTCTATCTACAAATGACTACATCTCACTTTTTATAAAATCACAATCCGCATTTTCCGGCAATATTCGTATAGCCATGATTTCAGCTTGTTCAATTAATAGAGTATAGATATGTCATTTATTCAAAATCAAATAGGTTTAAAAGGTTCTGGTGGGTCGATATACATGAATAATGCAGCGGCTCCAATAACTGTTTCAGTTACCGCTTCATACCAAGAACTCACAAGCTTATCAACCAGCTTCTCGTTAGCCACCACTTCCCCAGATTTTGCGATGACGACCGATGGAAGACTTAAATACACAGGTATTATTACTAAAAATTTTGTAGTTAACGCAACCATTAATATTTCTACAGCTTCCACGGGTAGCAGTGCTATGCAAATATACAAAAACGGTAGCGCAACAGGTATTGAATGTTATGAAAGTGTCATTCCTTCATTATCGATACAAAAAGCACCTGTTTCTCTTGCAACTAATGACTATATCTCTATTTTTTTAAAGCATCATCAACTACAACAAGATTAGTTTCTTCCATAACATTATCCATTATCAGTATGAGTGAAGCATAAAATATACAAAACTGTTTCACGTAGAACATATCGCTAATCCATTAAATTAAGCTCTTCCTTTTGACCCACCCCAAAAAATGCAGTAAATAAAAATTATTTAATGAAATATATATTCTAATTGCACTTAGTAACAATATTCTATGGTCTAATTTAATAAGTTTAATGCTTATTTGAAGTCTATGGGTAAATTTTATTGCGAAACACAGCTTTCTGAGAGAATTTCTAAGACTCCAGAAGGGTTTTTGGTCTGTCATGACGTCCCCATAACCGTCGCGGGCGATATGTATTACTCGCCGGAAAGCTTTGATAGCGACATTAAGGCCAAGAATGGGCATGTGCGAGTGGCCAAAAAAATTGAAGACATCCATTCGGATGAAACCATACGTTCATTTGAAGGAAAACCTATCACTTTAGGACACCCCAAAAGCGAAGATGGTTTGGGCTTATTTGTGACTCCCGAAAATGCGCGCGAATTAACGCGCGGGGTAATCCAAAACGTGCGGCCGGGTAGCGGCAAAATGTTCGACAAGCTCCTAGCTGATTTTGTTATCACTGATAAAGAAGCGATTGACTTGGTCGAAAGTGGCTCCGTGCGTGAAGTAAGTTGTGGATATAACTATGAAGCAGCGAATGTTCATGACGGGTTTTTCGAGCAAACAAATATACGCGGCAATCATGTTGCGTTGGTCCCGCGGGGGCGAGCAGGTCCCCAGTGCGCAATTTTTGATAGTAAAGATGAGGATAAAAGTATGTCTTTAAAAGATAAGTTAAAAGATGCATTAAGCGTTTTTTCTAAAGCAATTGATGCGGTTCCGGATGAAGAACAAGATGATGAAATGGACGATGAAGAAGAGAGTGACGTAAGCAAAAAAGCCAAAGGGAAAAAAAAGCCTATGGCTGAAAAGGTTGCCAAGAAAGTGGCTAAATCGGCTGACGAATCTCCTATGGAACAAGCCATGGAAAACATGGCGTTTATGAATTTGGATGCACGAATTTCCACTATTGAGCAAATGCTTTCTGATTTAACGCAAAAATTTACAGCTGCCGTGTTGGGCAAAGCTGCTGATTTGCTTAATGCAAGCGAAGAAGCAGATGAGGGTGAAGCGACTGATGCCGCTGAGCCTGAAGTTACCTACGACGCAATAGTTATTTCTAATGCCGAGATTTTAGCGCCAGGAATTTCTAAGAAAGAAGCAAATTTACAAAGACGCGCCTTAGACGAATTTTATAAAACAGAAAGCGGGAAAAAGATTATCACGCCTTTATTGCATGGTAAATCTTTTGATGAAATAGATACGCATATGCTTTTTACTGCTTCGGCAACTTTGGTATCAGCTCAGCGTTCCAGTCAATTTAAGCAAACATCTGCTTATGATGCCGCGAACAAACAGCCTGACTTAACAAATATAGCAACGCTTAATAAAGCCAACGCAGATTTTTGGTCAAATAACAAAATAGGAGTCATTCACTAATGTCAGCTACACCTACCGCAATTCTTTATTCTGCAAATTCTGGTATCCCCGGTGATTTAAACGGCGTACCGGGAACAACAGTCGAATCTTGGGTTTTAAACGCTTCTACCCCTCCAACCGCATTTGGTGCACCCGTAAAGCGTGTCACTAACAGTGGAGTTACTACTATTTCCGCAATTGAAAGCGGTGATGATGCTACAGATTTCTACGGCATCTTAAGTAGATCTGCGCCAACAGTAGACGGAGGCACCACTATTGTTAACTCTGGCACCCCCAATCCCGGCACGGTTTCTGGTGTCGTAGTGGGTGGACCTGGTTACATATTAGTAGCTTGTACTATTGGTACGCCCGTCCGTGGCGGACCGGTTTATATGCGCGTAACTGCAGTGGGTCCCGCAGCGGTTGGCGATTTGGAGGCAACTTCTGCTAGTCCTAATAACGTTTTACTTCCTAATGTTGTTTGGGCAGTAGACGGTAAAGACTCAAGCAATACCACCGCAGTACGCGTTAATTCATAACAGGAGCAAATAAATGTCTGCATTAGACTCAACACTTAGTTATTACATCGGTCAAACTGAACTTTTTAATCCAAAATTCAATGAACCATTGATGGATTTCACGGCTAGCCGTGATATTAAATATATCGATGCTGGACTTGGCATTGAAGCCACTTCCTACCTTAAAAACACATTCGGTGCTACTGGATCGCAATCTGCGCAAGGGCTACCATGGTTTGCTGGTAACGGAAATATAATTCCTGGTATCAGTGTGGAAGGTCAAAAAATCACGACCCCTTTCAGGCCCTTAGCGCGGAATCTAACCTATTCGTTTATTGAGCTAGAACGTTCTCAACAAACAGGACAACCATTAGATACTGCAAAAATGTTAGCTTTAAATGCGTTGTACCGTTTAGATTTAGATAAAGTGGTATATCTGGGTGATAAAAGCTCTTATGCAACTTTTACCGGTTTAGTTAATAACCCAAATGTTAATACGGCTGATGTTGCATTAAATGCTGCTGGTACTTCTACGCTCTGGGTAAATAAAACCCCTGACGAAATTGTTGCGGATATAAACGACGCGTTGGTTGCTGCATGGCAAACTTCCGGTTTGCAATTCCCGCCTAATAAGGTATTGCTGCCACCTTCTCAATTTGCATACATCTGCGCTCAAAAGGTAAGTAATGCGGGTAATATCAGCATTTTGAATTACATCAAAATTAACTGTATTAGCGCCAATTTAATAGGCTCATTAGATATTCAACCTTTAAAATTCTTAACCCCTGGTACAGCCTATAGCGCTAGTTTTTCCAAGGCCAGAATGGTTGTTTACACCAATGACGAAAGTTATGTTCGTTTCCCATTATGTCCAATACAAGGTAGACAGGCAACTACTCCAGACGGCGTTAACTTTATCCGTCCTTACGTTTATGGCTTTGGTGAAGTTGAATTTCCCTATGTAGAAACTTTTGCGTATCGCGATGGTATCTAATGGATATAACGCAATTTCGGTTAGATTTTCCGGAATTTGCAGATGACACGGTCTACACCGATGACATGTGCACTTACTGGTCTACGCTAGCCGAAAAATTGCATAGTCCTGCAAGATTTGGCGATGTGTACAACAACATTATTGAGTTGTACACCGCACATTGCATAACGATACAGGCTCAAGATGTTGCTGTTGCTGCAACTGGCGGTTTTCCGATTGGGCAAGCGGGCCAAATAGAGTCTAAAAAAGTGGGGAGTGTTAGCCAAACATATGACACTAAATGGTCATTTGAAACTAATGGCGGATGGTTTAACAACACTATTTACGGAAGACAGTATTTGCAATTAGCAAAAATGTACGGAAAAGGCGGCATGATGGCAGGATTTAGCTTGTCTACAACTGGGTACTTGATATGAGCGTTATTGTTAAAACAAGTTTGGTAAAGCAGTTTCATGAAACCATGGCGGCTTTAGTTAAAAAGAATTTGTATGTTGGCATACCTGAGGCTAATAACAAAAGAAAAGATGATATTAAAACTGAAGTTGTTTACAAGAAAGACGGTACGATAAGTAAAAGAAGGAAAATAACTAAAAAAGAAGCTCAAGTTACAAATGCTCAGCTTGGATATATAAATGAAAATGGAAGTGCCGCCAAGGGAATACCCCCCAGGCCATTTTTAAAACCGGGAGTGGAAGCGGCGGCTCCAGAAGTTATGAAGATACTAGGAAAGGCGGCAATTACTACAGACACAAGTGCCGCAGATGTTGATATTGCGCTAGAGAAAGCCGGCCAAAAGGCGCGTGATGTGGTGAAGAACAGGGTTAGAAATAGCGTGGATATAGAAGGTCTGTCGGAAGTGACCAAGAAGATTAGGGCTACACGCAAAAAGAATAGGCGCACCGGTGTTATGAAGCCATTGATTGACACAGCACAGATGCTAAACAGCATTACATATGTAATACGCGAGGGCTAAATGGCGTTAATAGATGTCTCGCCATTAATTATAGACCCCGATTTTTGCGACCGGTTCACATTAATAAAGAGGTCCGCAACCATTAATGCTTTTGGGGAAATGGTTTTGACCGAAACACCTCAGTCCATTATTGGCTCGGTGCAAAATATAAGCCCAGAAGTTTTAAAGCGTATGCCAGATGATGCGCAACTATGGGATGGGATTACTGTTTATTACAGGGGGAAATTAGAGGCTCAGTCTCCTGGTGGTTACTGCGATGTGATTGTATGGCAGGGATATCGATATTTGGTGAAATTTGTAAATGAACAATTTATGAATTTTGCGAGCGGATGGACTGAGGCTTTATGCGCTAAAGAGGTGGCTCATGCCTAATAGCAGTGCAACGGGTGGTTATTTATTACCGACTAATACGGCACTAGATAACAATCTTTTGAAACGATTTTTACATGGCGTGATTGCAGGGGTTACCGGGCTTGATAACACGCTGGTTAGGCCAGCCTATCAACAGAACTCACCCCCCATAACTGACATAGATGTGGATTGGTGCGCATTCTTAATTCGCAATCGCAGAACAGAAGCGATGCCATGGTTAACGCAAGGGGATAGTGATGCAACATTGGGCACTAATGAATTATTTGATTGTTTCGTTAGTTTCTACGGGCCTAATTCTAGTGGTTATGCGGCGATTCTAAGGGATGGATTGCAGATACCACAGAATTCAGACCAGCTAAATGCGGCTGGTATGGCAGTTTTAGGCTCAGAGCCATTGCAATATCTGCCGGAATTGGTGAACGACAGATGGTACGAAAGAACAGATATTACGATTAATTTGAATCGTAATCTATCAAGAACATATGACATTTTGTCATTACTGGGAGCTACAGGAACAATGTACTTCGACGATGTAGCAACAGAAGATTTTAATGTAAGTACATAGGGGAATATTATGTCTACAACTGGTTTAGATATATCAAGAGTTGTCAATGTCAATGTGGCATTATTGGCGTCGGGGGCATCAGTTAGAAATTTTGGGCTGCCAGTTATTGTTGGCGATAGTAATGTTATCAATGGTGTACAAAGAATCGCATCTTATACTAATATTTCATCGGTGGCTACCGCTTTTGGAGCTGATTCACCTGAATATAAAGCCTGTCTTTTATACTTTAGCCAAAATCCAACTCCTGCGGAAGTATTAATAGGGCGTTGGCTTCGTACGGCCACATCTGGTTTTATAAACGGCGGAATATTAACCGCCTCTCAACAATTGATGTCTAACTGGACCAGTATTACAAATGGCTCTTTTACAATTCATATTGATGGTAGCCAACAAGATTTACTAGGGTTAGATTTTAGCGCTCAAACAAACTTAAATGGGGTGGCTGGAGTTATCACCGCAGGATTATCGGGGGCTACATGTACTTGGAATGGAGAGCAATTTGTTATTACAAGCGCTACCACTGGCGTTCTTTCTTTAGTCGGTTACGCAACACCGGAAGGAACAGGAACGGACATTTCTGCTCAATTAAAATTAACCGCTGCAACCGCAAATGTTCCAGTGCCAGGATTTGCCGCTGAAACAGCATTAGAAGCAACAGTTGCTTTATATAACATCTCTTCAGCATGGTACATCGAAATGTTTGCAGCATCCACAATGCCATCTGATGATGATTTTGTGGCGATTGCTGCTTTTATTGAAGCGGCTAGTATTTCTCGTGTTTTATTTATTACAGATGAAGATTCTAGAGAATTAGATTCTACCTATCTGACCAGCATTTCTACCAGATTGCAGTCACTTGAATATACACGTAGTGCCGTTACGTATGGCTCTACAAATGCATATGAAATGGCGTCCGTTGCAGGGTTGTGGGCTGGGACTAATTTTGAAGGTAGCAATACGCTCCCTACTTATATGTTTAAAACATTGCCAGGAGTTACTCCCGAGACAATCACCGAGACGCAAGCAGATACTTTGAAAGCCAAGCGTTGTAACGTCTATGTAAACTATGTAACCGGCACACCTATTTATCAAGAGGCGGTGATGTCTTATCAGCTTTACATGGATGAACGTCAATCTTTTGACTGGTTACAAAATGCCATTCAAATAGCCGTATTTAATCTGCTTCTAGAAAGTCCGAAAATAGGTCAAACAGATGCAGGTATGACCGCCATCATCAACACAATTAATAGTGTTTTATCGCAAGCTGTTACTAATGGGATGATTGCACCTGGTGTGTGGAATGGTCCATCTTTCGGAAATATAGTAACCGGACAAAATTTACAATCCGGTTTTGCAACATATGCACCCCCGATTTCTAGCCAAAGCCAAGTAAGCCGTGATGCACGTATTGCCGTGCCAATTCAATGTGCCATTAAATTAGCGGGTGCAATCCAA
Source organism: Alphaproteobacteria bacterium (assembly GCA_016722515.1). Taxonomy (NCBI): domain Bacteria; kingdom Pseudomonadati; phylum Pseudomonadota; class Alphaproteobacteria; species Alphaproteobacteria bacterium. Next base: position 19,384 of record JADKJE010000011.1, on the reverse strand, counting down.
TCAGTCGACATCTTAGTTAACGTTAATCGATAGGAGAAAATAAAATGTCAGCAGTAGCAGGTTTTTACGGTTTCCAAGGCATTAGCGCTAACTTAGTGGGCCCTGGCGGGAATGTAGATATGGCTTACGGGTCAGGTGCCGCGGAGGACGGAATTACGATAGAGCCCTTACAAGACCAATCCACGGCAGAAGTAGGTGCAGATGGTTTTGTGGCACATTCTTTGTCAGCCGCAACAGCGCACACCATTACAGCACGCTTTAGCAAGGTTGGTCCAGCAAGTAAAATATTGCAGATAATGGCTAATATCCAACAAGTTAATCCGTCATTGAACGGAACAAATGTATTGACATTACGAGATATTTACAACGGAGATACCATTTTATGCGAATTTGTAGCATTCACAAAATGGAGTCCTTTAAATTACGCAATGCAGGCCGGTAAAAATGAATGGACTTTTATCGCCGCTCGCGTCCAAAGACTTTTAGGTACGGGTTAAGGGTAAACAATGAAAACAATTGAAATAAAGCTAAATGATGCGGACTATATAATTCAGGGTTTAAATGCGCATGATGCTTCTTATCTTGCGGTGCAATTCATGCCAATTTTGTTGTCGTTGCAAAGCGCAATCACCAGCGATAGCACTACTGCAATAGCGGGCGCTTTATCTGGATTGACTAAAGATAAATATAACGAAATTGTATTTTCTCTATTTTCGCTGATTAAAAAACGTGAGCATAACGTACTTTGTGACATATTCAAGAATGGCGTATTTATGTATGAAGATGTCAAAAATGACCCATATTTATATATGTCTTTATTAGGACAAAGCTTTATGTTGAGTTTTGGCGATTTTTTAGATTCAGCCGCCCGAGCTTTCCCGAGCGCGGCAGCGGCACTAAATATCCAGTCCAATACGCAAGCTTAGGGGATAGCTTAAACTTTGTTATGCGCCCTGTTTTACGCGGATTGTGCCAGTATGAAAGTACTATAGATGGCACTTTGTCTTTATATGATATTGCGCTGATGAATGCGGCAATAGATGTTCTAGACGAAAACGAGGCTAGATATCGCGAGGCATTAGAATGAGCACATCAATTTTACAAGAATTTTTAATAAAAATTGGCGTTGATGTCAATAAATCACAATTAACTTCCGTAGATGCTGCGCTCTCAAAGGCTGGGGCATCGGCTGCAGTTATGGACAAAGAAGTCACTGCCGCCGCCAATTCGATAGATACACGTTTGTCGCCCGCTTTAAAAGCTCTTTTTTCCCCTCTAACGGTCATTACGGCCGCGGTTGGTCTTGCTTATGACAAGATGTTTAATTTTGTCAAAGAAAGCGCCGAAGGATTTGAGCAGATATCAAGGCTCGCTAATCGCGTTAATACCACAGCAGATTCCATTAAAAAATTAGGTTATATTGCCCAATTCACCGGCTCATCTGTAGAGGCCGCTCAGGGGTCTCTAGATGGACTTAATCGGGCCGCTGGTTTAGCCGCCTTAGGTTTGGGTAGGGCTAAAAAGGTTTTTGGCGAAATTGGCGTTAATATTAAAAATTCTAATGGAAAGTTAAAAGACACAACGCAATTATTGTTCGAAATAGGCGAGCATATCAAAGGAATGGAGCGCGGAAAGCAATTAGCAGTATTGTCACGCTTAGGTATTGATCCTACATTGATTAATGCTTTGACTACGGATGTGAGCAAGTTCGGTAATGAATATGACGCGGTTATGAAAAAGCTAGGGCTCGATAATAACAAAGCGGCCGAGTCGGGGGTGAAATTTGCAGAAGCGCTAAAAAAAATAGGCACACTTTGGGGGTTTATTAAAGATGTAATAGCGGCTTCGTTTTTCGATCAGTTCACTAAAGGATTTGATTCATTTTCTGCCGCGTTGATTAATAATCTTCCAAAGATTATATCAATAATGAAACCACTTATTGCATCTATGATTAAGATTGCGCAGGTAGCATTAAAAATAGGTGTTATTTTTGCAACTATTGCGGCCCCTATACTCGACACTATTGTTGCAATTGATAATGCAACAGACGGATGGGTGGTTAAAATCGTGGGCCTTATTTATGCGCTTAGAAAGCTTAATCTTGTATTTGTAGCGCTATCTGCTAACCCGTTTACTCTTGTCATAGCAGGCATTGGCGCTTTAATCGTTGCAGGCTACGAACTGTATAAAAATTGGGATGAAATATCTAAAAAATTTAAAGTTATATTTGGAGATTTAGCCAATTGGTTTAAATCAACATGGTCAGCGGTATACGATTGGTTCAGTAATATTTTTGGTAAAATAAGTAATGAAATTAAAACAGTAGTAGACAAAACGGAAAGCTTTGCAAAAAGCCTTAATATTTTACCTGGTGTTTCTATTGGAGGCGCTACACCATTATCAACAAAATTAGCACCTAGTGCGCAAGCAAATTCTGGGAATCAAAATAAGAATGTAACCATAAACAACACCAATAAAACGGACATTAATGTAAATAGCTCTGGTAGCCCATATGAGGTAGCGCTAGCTGTAAAAAACCAGCAAACAGCAATATACGGCGACCAAATCAGGAATATGCAGGGGGCTGTACGATGAGCAGCATATTACAACCTAACACGGTGTTGTTCTCAACACAAATCACTCAACGCTCAATAGGGCCTTTTACGGGCTATGTGTGTATGGAGGAAAATTCAAACGATGAGCTTGAAATAACGCAGCATCCTGTACAGCGCGGTGCAGATATCACCGACCATGCTTATTTAAAGCCGGCTACGGTATCGATTCGTTTTATTTACACCCCCAATTTTACACTGACACCGTTAGACCAAATGTATCAAGAATTGCTAGCACTGCAATCATCGCGCGAACCATTCACTATAGTAACCGGGAAACGTGTTTATCAGAACATGCTATTTAGAAGCCTAAGCGTTAGCACTGATGTGACAAAAGAAAATATTCTGTATGTTATGGGAGACTTTCAGCAAGTAATTTTGGTTGATGTTGGCGAAACCAATGTTCCCGTGCAAAGCCAACAACAAATACCCCAAAAAACAAATTCAACGTCGAATCTGGGGGATAAGAAAGCCACCCCCGTGGATGACAGCAATGTTGATTTGCAATATTTCTCTGATGTGACGGGGTAATCTATGAATATATTTAAAATACCTTTTGTGAACACGAATCAAACATTCAATATTACGCTTAATGGACAAAATTTAACTATAAATTGCGTATGGAATCAAGAAATACCGACATGGGTTATCAGTATTGCAGAGACTAATACAAACACTCCTATTATAACCGGCGTGGCGCTTGTTACTGGAGTTAATTTATTAATGCAGTTTTATTATACAGGGTTAACGGGCGATATAGTAGTGTACACAAAAGGAGACCCGGGCGCTCTGCCGACCTTTGATTCTCTCGGAAATGAAAGCAACGTCTTTTATGTAACGGGGGTGAAATGAGTAACCAACTGCAATATTTGCGTAAAATAAATTTAATCGTTGCGGATAAGAACGGCGATGGCTTAGATTTGTCGCAATTTAGAATTGTATTTGATGTGAAGCTTTCAGATTCGCAAACGCCCAATACAGCAAAAGTTAGAGTATATAACTTATCGCAAACAGTCGCATCGCAGATACAGCAGGAATTTACATCTATCACGCTACAAGCTGGGTATGACAGTAATTTCGGGACTATTTTTGCGGGCAGTATTAAACAAGTAGTGTATGGGTCAGAAAATAACGTTGACACTTTTATAGACATTAGAGCATCTGATGGTGATGTGGCTTACAACTATGCTTTTGTAAATTCCACATTGGGGGGTGGCGCCTCTCAAAAAGATATTGTTACTGCCTCTCTCAGCCCTATGCAGCAGAGTGGTATAGGGCTTGGTTATGTAGACGATACAGACAGCAAAAAATTACCTCGCTCCAAAGTCATGTATGGCATGTCTCGCGATTATCTGCGCAAATCGGCTATTAATACCAATACAAATTGGTCTATACAAAATGGCAATTATCAATCCGTTAAGCAGACGGGCATATTACCCAATCAAGCTGTCGTTCTAAATAGCACCAGCGGCCTTGTTTACACCCCCAATCAGACTAATGATGGCATCATCGCTAAATGTTTATTAAACCCAAACATAAAAATAGCTTCATCTATACAGATTAATCAAAATGATATTCAGGCTCAACTTATCGAAGACCAACCCACATCTGGCTCAACACAAGCATCTAGCCCATCACCCATAGCCGCAGACGGTTTCTATAGGGTCTTATTGGCTGAGCACAATGGCGATACACGCGGAAATGATTGGTATACTACGATTACCGGCTTAAGCATGGATAAGACAAGTGCTACTAATTCGCAGGTGGCGCAAAATGGATAGAAGAGAGTGGTTAAGCGATAACGAAGAATCTTATAAAACAGCGTTTGAATATCTTCAAAGCGGCATGTGGACGGCATTGCCGGCGATCGTAACCTCAGTTGATTTGACCAAGCAAACTATTTCAGCTCAATCCGGCATAAAAGGAGAGTTTAAAAACGCGGAAGGTCAGATTTCCTATATCAATATGCCTGTATTTCAAGATGTGGTTCTATGTTTTCCACGCGCGGGCGGCTTTGCTATTACATTTCCAGTCCAGCCGGGGGATGAGGTTTTATTGATATTTGCATGTAGATGTATAGACAGCTGGTGGCAATCTGGCGGCATTAACAATATTGTGCCCGAATTTCGCATGCATGATTTATCTGATGGTTTTGCCATTTTAGCACCTACATCACAACCCAAAAAACTGTCTAATATTCCTACAGATTCAATTCAGATTACCAATGAAGACCAAACAAAGTATTTAGAAATATCGCCAGACAAGATTACAGTCCAATCCGACGGCGATGTAGATATTAATGCAGTTAATATTAATTTAAATGGTAATATAAACCAAAACTCTGATAATATATATCTTACTGCAACCGAGTCTATTCATATAACGGCACCAGATATTTATATAAGCGGGAGTATACACGTGTGATTTACAGAAAATTGACCGCTGATGGTGACATGACTTTTGGCAACGGATTATTAGATTTTTACATCAATAATCCTGCAGCTGTGGGGCAAGCAGTAGAGACGAGACTTAAATTATGGCTAGGAGAATGGTTCGTCGATGTAACTCAGGGCACGCAATATCAAACCAATGTTCTAGGAACAGGTAAAGCCACGAGTGCCGGGCCGACGATAAGACAAAGGATTTTAGAGACTCAGGGCGTTACTGAGATTACAAAATTTGATTTAAACATCGATGTTAATGGTAGGTCGCTCAGCATTGTAGCAACTATTAACACCATATACGGAACTACTAATATACAGGTGATAACATAATGGCTTTTAGTTCACTGATTTATGAAGATGCCACAGGTTTACATACGCCGGATTATCCTAGTGTTTTGGCATACTATATTGCGGCAACGCAAGCTATCTTTGGCGCTGACATTTATCTAGGCTCAGATAGCCAAGATGGGCAATATATCTCAATTTTTGCATTAGCGGCTTTTGACTGCTGTCAAATATCGCAATCAGTCTATAACTCATTTTCACCTTTAACGGCTGTAGGTAAGGCGCTTTCTACTCAGGTTAAAATTAATGGAATAGCGCGAGACATAGCTACCTACTCATCGGTTGACTTATATCTGGTCGGTCAAATTGGTACTGAAATAACAAACGGGATTGCTATAGATACACTGGGGCAACAATGGTTATTACCGGCCAGTGTTGTTATTCCGTTATCAGGGGATATCACGGTAACCGCTACTGCGCAAAATGCTGGAAATATCAGTGCGGCAGCAAATACAGTAAATACTATCTTTACCCCTACTTTGGGCTGGCAAACAGTCAATAATCCGGCAGACTCCACCCCCGGCGCTCCCGTTGAGTCTGATGCCGCGCTTAGAATTAGACAAACTTTATCTGTGGCACAGCCTGCATTGACAGTGTTTGAATCTACGGTCGGTTTTGTTGCGGCTGTCCCGGGGGTGACTAGGTTCCAAGGATATGAGAATGATACTAACGTTACCGATAGTAATGGCATTCCTCCTCATACCATTTCTATTGTGGCAGAAGGGGGTGACGATGTGGCGATCGCCCAAGCGATATGGGATAAGAAAACACCAGGGACGGGGACATATGGCACGACCTCAGAGATAATTTACGATATTTATGGCATTCCAGACACCATTAGATTTTATAGACCCACCATAGCAACTATAGGCGTTAATATTACTATTCAAGCGCTAGCGGGTTTTGCATCATCTACCACGACGTTAATAGCGCAATCTGTCGCAGATTACATTAATTCTTTATCTATCGGTGAAGATGTTTATATCTCTAGAGTCTACACTCCCGCAAACTTAAGCGGAACACCACAGGGCAATACTTATGATATTACCGTATTAGAACTAAATTATAATGGCGGCCCATTTTCTGCCTCGAATGTTGATTTGAATTTTATAGAAGCGGCTACTTGTGATGCTACTACAAACGTGACGGTGACAGTCATATGAGTTATACGGTAAAGTATTATCAATCATTAGTTACTAGCGAACATCAAACAGCGCCAAATTATATGGCATGGTTAGGTGCTATGGTTGAGCCGCTCACTGTTATTCAAAGTGTTATTGATAATTTTGTGGCTAATTTTGATGTAGATACCGCCGTCGGCGTGCAGTTAGATGCCGTGGGTCAATGGGTGGGGGTTTCTAGACTATTAGAAACACCGATTACGGGGGTGTTCTTTTCATTTGATACATTCGGCTTAGGCTTTGACCAAGGTATTTGGCAGGGGCCTTTTGACGGTAATTCAATCACTATTTTGCCGGACTATATGTATCGAATCGTTATTAAATTTAAAATTCTAGCTAATCATTGGGATGGCTCTATACCTACAGCTTATGCAGATTTTGCTACTGTCTTCACGGGTGGCGAGTACGTCTTTATCATAGATAATCAGGACATGAGCATGTCTATAGGGCTAGTTGGATTTAACATAGGAGCATTTGGCGCCGCTGTCCTAGAGCAAGGTTATTTCCCATTTAAGCCAGAAGGTGTATTGATAAGAGATTATATTATCGTTCCGCCTGGGGAGAAGATTTTTGCGTTTGATTTGTCAAATGACACCTTTGGTGGATTTGATGATGGCTATTTCCCTTTAATTATTATACCAACCTAGGAGTTATATCATGGCAACTAATTATATCTATCCCTACGCTCAGGCAGCAGTGCCGCCCAATATTTTATCTACTGCGGATTATGCGGCTAGCAGCATAACCACAACCGGTTATGTTTTTGATTCTATTGCATCCAGTGCTTACATGGCTAAAGCGCAACGACAGACATCGGCAATCTGTGCGGGTATGGCACAATTCATGGCGAATAATCAGGGCACCGATGTGACAGATGATTTATCGCCGTCAGCAATTGCCGCCATTTTTACAAATTCATTGGGAGGTGTATCTGCCATAACGCAACCTCAATTTGACAATAGCACTAAAATTGCTACAACCGCGTTTGTGCAAAGAGCTTTAGGTAATTTTGCTAATAGCAATTCATATTCCAGTAATACCACTTTAACGAATGCCGATGTGGGTGCTATTGTATCGCCGAGTGTTGGCTCTTTAGCATTTCAATTACCTTTAGTAGCGGGTATGCCAAATGGCGCGCAAATTACATTTAACGGCAATACATTTGGTTGTGTAATCGCTCGCCAAGGTTCTGATGTTATTAATGCTGGCAGTGCGGGCGCTATTAGTAGCTTGAGCTTAGAAGCAAATGATGCGGCAGTCTTGACGGTGGTTGGCGGGGTATGGACACTGACCGGAGGTGAATTGCATCAGGGAGCATCTTCATCTTTTGCAAGTTCTGCTGTTACTAATGGATCTATGTATTTTCCAGCACCCCCGGGCAGAGCACCGATTATTTGGCAGTGGGGAGAAGTCAATATTCAGATGACCTCCGGAATTCATAAAAATTCATTTGCTTTGCCTATTGCTTGGCCGAATGGGTTCATTACAGGTATGTGTTGCTTTGCTGGCGGATTGCCACCAACGATTGAGACTAATATGTCTATAGGGGCAGATCCATCTAATCTATTAACAAATATTGCAATTTGGGGATATGCTGCTAGTACATTACCCTCAGAAGGCACATATTATAGTGTATTAGGATATTAACATGGACGGCATAGATTTATCATGGTTTGCTTCTATACATCCCGAACTTTATGGTCTTTTAGGAACTGTGCTTATTGGATGTAAAAGAATATTTCCTTTAATCAGAAAAAATATCGAAATCAAGCAGTCTACTTTAGATTGCTTGATTCGTATTGAAAATTTAACTAAAGAAAGTATTGCAATTACTCAAGAAAATAATCGTATTATAAAGACTTTAGCCACTAAAGATGATATGATCAATGTCCTTTTAAAAAAAGAGCCGGCTTTAGCTGTTCTTAATAGTTCAGGCTCCATAGCAAAACAGGGCATCTCATGAATAATTTTAAATTAAGCGCAACTTCTTTACGTAAATTAGAGGGGGTGCATCCAGATCTTATTAAAGTTGTTAATAGAGCGCTTATCCTTACATCTGTGGACTTTTCGGTTACTGAAGGCTTGCGGACAGTTGAACAAGAAAAAGCCCATGTAGCAAATGGCACAAGTACTACTATGAATAGCCGCCATCTAACGGGGCATGCTGTAGACTTGACCCCATGGGCAAATAGAGCATCTGCAAATGGCGATGACCCCGCAGATTGGCATTATTTTGCAAGTGTTGCTAAAGCCATGAAAATGGCCTCCATGGAGCTTAAAATACCGATTGAATGGGGCGGTGATTGGAAAAGGCCCGTTGATGGCTATCATTTTGAACTTACCTGGACATCTTATCCTCTAAAATAAAATTGACATACCTTTATTGATGATATATCCTATCCTGATAATAGCATGGAAATAAATATGTTACATTTTTTATTAATGTTTTTTATAAAAGTAGAGATTTCTATATTTATTATAGCCTTTATCTATATAACAGTTATTACTTGTTCATTCTTAGTAGGCAAGAAAAAATATTATACTCGCACTATTGCTTAGCAATAAGTATATTATACTTTAATTTCGCCCTATACAGAATATAGTGATATTCGCTATGCAACAAAACAGTACTATCTACTATATCGGCCATAGCTTCTGATAACTCTTTATAAGCTTCTTCTACTCCGATATCTTTGTTGATTTCGTTTTCTCCAAGCACTTGAAGAGAATATACAGCAGCTTCTATTACACGTATTAGCTTATTTTCTATTTCATCTTTAGTTTTATGAAGAAACAGCATGTGTGGCCTGTTTTGTGATGTGTGTGACAGTATGATAATAAATATCGACAGTAATTGTGATCACGGCAATAATAAGAACTAAATGAATTTTAAACAACATAAAATATACCTTCTTATAATGAGGAGGGCATAAGAACAAAAATTCAATTTTTATTATTACCTTCAGCGCTCCATTTTTATACTATCAATTGCAATATACCCTCATGTTTAAATTGTACCATAAATTATCACTTTATGCAATGAATTTTATTATTTTTTGATTTTTGAGAAATTTCGTACAGCTGTTTTAACATATTTGTTTAAATAAATATAAAAGCTCCTTGACATTTATGCAGATTTTGCTATACTTAAAGTGTGAATTATGTTGACGGTAATTGCAGACATGAGACGAAAACGTTTCATTGATTATGTGTGTAGCTATGTAAGGGTAGATAGATGAGAGAAATTAGATTCAGATGTTGGGATAAAGAACATAAATGTTGGAATAAAGAACCCACTGATCGATATCAATCATCGTGGATTTGCAATATGCTCGATGCAGGACTCACCTATGACTTTGGCGGCCCTGTTTTTCATAAATTAAGATTTGAGCTCTCCCAATTCACCGGCTTATATGACTGCGATGGAAAAGATATTTATGAGGGGGATATTCTCATCTCAGAAGATTCAATAGGAACCACTTACGTTTATGTTGTAGTATGGAATCATAATGGTTATTCATTAGATAATATTATGTCTGTAGAATTAAATGGGCGTAAATCTTTTATATTTGTTTCTACGGTTAGCGGTTGGACGGGAGTAGAATTTAAAATCATAGGAAATAAATTCGAAGATCCTGAGCTTTTGGGTGAATAGATAAGCGGAGGTGTGATTAAAATAAATTTCTTTGGCTCTGACAATTAATATATAACAAATAAACGAGGTAAAATATGAATTACGTTATGGCGTACGAATATGTGTTTGATGAGATTGATGCTTATTATCAAATAAAGCATAGCAAAGCTTACTTTGATTTTAAAGCGGATTATAGTTTTAAACTAGCGCAAGTTTCTGTTAAGTCTTTTCTGGGTAAACTAGATGAATATAGATTTAATAAATATATATCAGCTGATATGAATAAAAGTGACATTAACAAGGAAAAAAAATTGTCGTTACCCATGCAAAAAATGTACACCGCAATCAGGATATTAAATTTAATAAGCGTACTTTATTCTTTGCCTGAACGGGTATTAAGTAGGTTAAAGATAGATATAGAAGCAGAAGAGTTGTTTAGATTGCACGGAGAGTTGCCTAATAACTTTAACTTTTTAAGAACGCATTTAAACGAGTTGATTATAAGATTTCATCCTGAGTTAGAGCCGAAGAAAGAGCCTATTTCTGTTAGTACGGTTAAATGTGATGTAACGGGCGAGCAGTTGCTTGCGATAACACAAATGGATGAAAGTTCTGATTCTAAGCAAAAATGTTGTTGTTTTATGAGCTGCTCTTTCTTTGTGAAGAGAGGGCATGATAAAGAGCCTTTAATGAATAGTAGGGAGTCTAGGTATAAATATGACTGATGCTCAATTAAAGCAACTAGTTATTGATAAAATGGCTTCTCTTTCAGAGAAGCCATATATTCCTTTTTCTAATTGGAATTGCAATGACATAGCTGGTAACTCTTGTTCTGGATGGGATATGACAGATTATCGCTGTGAATGCGGTAATAGACGCGTGATGTGGGTGGTTAACTGTGAAAATGCGAACGATGCCACTATAGATGATTTATATGCAGAAGCTTATTAAGGATATGTTTAGATGACTGAAGAGTTTTTATGCGTAGATTGCGCCGAAAGATGGGCGATATTGGAACATGAAGAAAGTTGTAATTGTGGTAAAAAACCTTTTATTATACAGTATTTTCCTTTCGTGAATGGAGAGGGATTTATTGAATTTGGTTGCACTTATGGGTGTAAATATTTAGTTCCTTGTCATGAAGTCGAATATCATAAAACAACCATATCTTTTGATGAGATAATAGAATTAATTTCATTATTAATAAACTCTGTTCTGGAGCAAGCATTTCATTCTTCTATCAGTAGAACTCATAAAGAAATTACAGATAAAAATATGTTTCGAGCCAAAGTAAAGTTATTTGAAGGTATTGAAAGATGGAACCGGGGCGCTTCGCCTTGGGTGAGCGCGAAAAGGCCTCCAAGCGAGGTCGAGAGCAACGAAGATAATCCCGTTATCGTTAGAATAGAATGTAACTACGATTTTGATGAAAATAAAATTAAATCATTTGTGATAATTAGACATGGGTGGTTTGATCACGATTTTTATAGAAAAGATGTAGGAAAGTGGATATGGGATGGATGGGGTGAACCAGACCATTATATCGGATATGCGAGAGAAGTAACTCACTGGATGCCAATTCCACCTATAGGGGGTGAGAATGAGTAAGTCGCCGTGGGTAAGGGTTGAGGATGGCTTACCTAATATAGATCCAGATTATCGCTACAATAACCGTATTGAACAATCTTCAATATTATGCGTATTAAGATTAACTGACGGCCTTTATTTGAATGAAGGGTCTAGTCCACAATTTGGGGTTTATCCAATTGAAATAGGCAGACTTGTTCGTTATACCAATTCTGATTCAATCTGGAATGTAACTACACGATGTCTTTATATGGACGTTAATGATATAACTCACTGGATGCCGATACCTGAATTGCCGGAGGTGGAATGATGAAAGTTAAATCAAGATTTAAACCTAAAATTAGGAATAAAATTTGGTCGTCAATCGACAGGTATTCTCCAGAAGATGGAGTTATAATTGACTTATTTATCAGTTTTAACTTAATCTGTCACAGAAAAAATTCTTTTAAATATTTTCTATATGAGAAAATATGGTAATGGAGAGAGGTTATTATGCGTAGATATATTGTATTTATATTGATTGTAATGTTGCTGGCTGGATGCAGTGTTGATGCATTTTGCAAAGCTCATCGTAGTGAAGCCGCTAAGAATGCGTTTAAAAAGCAAAATCCATGCCCTAGTAACGGCAATAATCACGGGAGATGCCCAGGCTATATTATAGACCATATAGTGCCTCTGGCTTGCGGCGGTGCTGATGACCCAAGCAATATGCAATGGCAGACGGTACAATATGCTAAGATTAAAGATAGTTTTGAATTGAGTATGTGTGGAAAATAGAATAGGGCATTTACCGATGGAAATAATCAAATTGTCTAATACATTAAGGGGTGATGATGAGTGATTTTATAAAGATTAATTTTGAGAATGGAGGCCATGCCATCTTAAACAAAAATCAATTTTATTTAAGGTATATAGCCGAATTTGAAGAATATTATATCTATTCAATAGCTGTTGTATCGAATGAAATGAATAGAATTATAAGGGATTGCGTTGAAAATATACTGGCAGTCTTAGCTTCAATTTATGAAAAGTATAATGTTCGCAAAAATATTGATGAATGCGTTGACAATTTATCTTCATCACTTTATGATTATTGGGATAGTTGCCAGATAACTAAAGAAGAATACAATAGGCTATGTAAAGAATTGGGGGTGGAGTGATGCCTTGTTACGACGATCGAGATAATATAAATCAGGATGGTGTAACGATAACACGTTTATTGATAAGATGTGATGAGCTTGCGACATTGCTTTGTTTGACTGGACAATGTTATTATGCTAAAAAAGATATGCCCAATAATGTTACAGAATACTGGGAGCAGCATTGTGAATTTGATAAAAAAAGAGGTGAGCCTTGGGAGGTAGAGCCGTGAATATAATAGGGTTGGAGTCATGAGTATACAAAGGGATGCATCAAATATAAAAATGATGGCTAACGAAATAACCAGTATTATGGCTGATAGATCAGTTAAAGGTTATTTAAGCGGAATTGATATAAAGCTTATTGAAGATTTATGGTTAGATATAGCCGATATCGCATTTAAAAATATTGAAATTATTCAAGATAAGACAAAATAGATAGAGGTACAATATGCCATTAAAAAAAGGTGCAAGTGACAAAACGGTCAGTAAGAACATAAAGACGGAAATAGCTTCGGGCAAGCCCCAAGATCAAGCGGTGGCGATAGCTCTTAGCAAGAAAAAAGAAAGTGAAAAGGGCAAGAAGAAATAAATGGTTGCTAGTGGTTAAGCTTAGAAAGCTCATTGCAATACTGAGCTATTCTATTTTTATCTTGTATTGGCGATAACACGCTATCTATGTACCATGCAGAGGAAGACCATTTATTTTCAGAGTATCGTATTAAAAGTTTATATTTGCGATTAAATCCTTGCGCATTTACATATTCCTCAAATGACACATCATTCTCATATCTTTCTACATCATTTTTATACTGCAAAGAACTATATTGAACTACTGCTGGTACGCCTTTAGTGAAATGGCTCATCCATGAGGGTACATTATTAGATATGTCAACAAATGTTCCAACAGAAAACTCCTGGTATTTGGCGTGTAGTGGATTATTGACGCGTAATATGCCATTTTCTTGCCACACATAAAAAATATCCATTATTATCTCCTCTATTTACTAAGCAACAATTTTAAAATTCTGCGTAATTTTCTGTTCCTAATAAATGGCATAGGTGGTGCCTTTTTACTGCAATCTCGGCAGGTAGCGTTAAAGATGGAGGAGAGCGTTATCTTGCTCACGCTAACTTTCCCCTTGCAGAGGTTGCACGTTATTCGAACTTTTGGTAATGATATAAACATTTTATGTTTCCTTTTAATCAATAAATTGGTGGATCGTCTCTTAATTCATAATGTATATTGCTGATTTTATTTTTTCTAAAGTATTGAGCTCTCTTGTGGTATTCCTCATCAAAAAAATTAACAGAATTCAGTAATTCTATATCACGCTTTATGGCCATGTTATATGGTTTATAATAGTCCCAATTGTCAAAGTCAAGCTTAATAGTAAACCGAAATATTTTATTTGAGCACCGCACATCATATATGTCGCGTATGTCATAGCATGGTAATCTATAGACATCCTCCGCCTTGGATGCAAGAAAATTATAATAAGATATCCTAGATTTTTTACGGCTTTTACTTTCTTTTATTGTCAACATTATCTGACCTCAAACTATGCTATCTTTTATCGAATGTTATAATTCATTATTCTGCATTCTCTTCTCCCCAAGGATTTGCTAACGCCGAATAATCATCTGGATTAATCGTTGCTGGCGGGGATGGGTAGCCAACAGACAGCATAACAGGCCTATTTACTTCAAGCTTTATAGCAAGGCCATGAGGGATGTTTTTAGGAAGTATCAGCTTGACACAAGGCAATTTTTCATTTTCGTTCATTTTTCTTTTTCCTTTATCATTTCATTCAGAGCTTGCTGTAATTTAATAGCGTCATCAAAACCCAAATCTTGGCGTGGGCCATTACCAAAATGCGCACAAGCTATTTTTTTATTTGGATCTATATAAAGGACAACTTGTGTATAATGAAACATTACAGAGCAACCATTTTTATCAATAAAGCTTATAAACTCACTCATTTTCTTTTTCCTCTGTTATACTTGTCGTAAATTTTCAACCGGCACCCATTTATCATTTACTTTTACGCGACACCCAGACATAAAAGTATAATCTACTGTATAACTACTATATTTATTTTCGCATAGCTTTTTAGGCAAAGATAAAAGCAAATATTTACCGCCAAAAAAACCTCCAACAAAAAAAGCAACCATAATAAAAAAAAGCAAAAAAACCAGTATTAATTCTTTGAGACCTGTATTCATTGTATTTCTCCTATGTTACACTACCTTTCAACCACCTGCCTTAGAGTAGACCGGTCACCTGAGGGCGTTACGGCGCCCTCTGATTTTTGCCATTAAAAAATAATCTACTTAAAATTCTTTTTTTCTTTGGTTGAAGCTCAACTTTATCGAAAAAAACAGCTAAATCATGAAACATCTCTCCTGTTATAACACAGCCGCTTTCATGTTTTAACTGAAATCTCCCATGCTTAGGATGTACAATATTCAAAATAAAATCTTCTTCTTTCACTTTCTCTCTCTCCTATGCTATACTATCTTTTATGGCCCTGATACTTATTGTATCTTAATCCGACGCTACCTGATTCGAGACCAGCTAAGCACAGGAGGATTTAGGCAGCTAGCAAGAGCTTATAAGGGCCGCCAGATCTTTTTAACTTCGCGACTTATATTCATTTTCGCTCCCTTATGCTATACTGCAACAGTTGCAGTCTGGCATTACAATTTTTATTGTATACTCAGATCCATTTCATGCATCCAGTGGACGCTGGATGCATATCCGGCTTTTTTATCCGTTATTGGAAACGGTTTCATTTTTTCTCTTGCCACTTTTCTTTCTCCTATGTTATACTATCTTTTCATCACTATCTGAGCTTGACGGGGTAGCGACCGTCTCAATATAAATGTCCCAGCTTTACAGGGCTGCATCCAGATAGTGGTGATTATGTCTATAATCACCCTTATCTTTTAGGAAAATCTACTGTTTCTTCTTTAATAAATAGAAGAAAATCATTAAGCTTTTCCAATGGAATCTCGGCTAATTCCATTTCTGCCTTGTCAGTAACGAAAGACCGCTCAGCGATATTAGATATATCTCCGTCGCTTCCGAAGAGAACGACTCTTGTAAAACATCGGCCATTTTCACATTCACAAATTGCCACATGTACATCACACTCGCATGGATCAAACCCATATCCTAATTGATTTAAAAATCGCTCTTCATAATAAAATAAGGAACACCCATCTGGATCATTACATATAAAGCCATTTTTATTTTTTATGGCTATCTTTGCCGCTTCAAACATATTCATCTCGCTCAATCACCCTTATTATTTTAAGCTCATAATAACTTCTTTCTTCATACGTGTTAATATAATATCCAATATTGGCATAAACTCCCAATAATTTTTATACCTTTCAATGTCCATACGGCTAAAATAATGCGTCAATTGAAAATCTCCATATTCATATAATACTGTCAGCAGAATTTCATTTAGACTCTTTGATTTATCACAACACAATTTGGCATATTTAAAAGCAGGTTTAAGCGAACGCCCATAAGATCGCCATTGAGAGTATTTTTCACATCTAGTAATAACTGTAAATGTTATTTGTGATTCATTTTGTCGGCTGATCATGTGATTCCTCTTTAGTTAAATTAACTGTATATTTATCAAATCCATGAATTAATAAATAATTTTGCAGCCACGCATTAATAAATAGATGCTCATTAGCTTGTAATACTTCTGCAATTTCCACAAGAGCTTTGAAGCTTATTTGACGCTTGCCATGCTCGTATCGCGTGATCTCGCTCCTACCAATTCCCAATCTCCTGGCCAATTCTGTGGCCGTAATACCATAGCTTTCTCGGGCCTTTCGTAATAGTTCGCACAACTTACATTCCATCTCGCCTAATCCTCTCTATGATATTTACTAATCTTTAAAAAGTCCTCAACCAACATGTCGTTTACATCAGGCTGAGCGTCGAACCATTTTTTGGCTTGCTCCCTTAACCATCTCCTATCCTCAAACGCATCTTTTCTGGGCGTTTCATATCCTGTAACCATAGCGCAATATAATTCATCTAAGCTAATCAACACTCTTTTCATCTTCTACCCCTGGTTGGTCTTCGAACCAACTTTCTAGCCAATCCCCTACATCATGGCCATAATGATTAAGAAGACATTTTCTTATGTACTCTATATCATCCGAACTAATCAGTACTTTTTTCACCTCGGTTTGATTTCTAAACCACGCTAATGCATAAACATGCATGGCACATATAAATGCCCATGGATCCGCCTGTAGAAATTCATTGCCCTCTTCGCACAAGAATAATGTATTTATATCCTGTTCACTAATCAGTACTTTTTTTGTCATTTCTTCTCCTGCCTTAATTTCTCAAATTGCTGTTCAAAATATGATTTTCTCTCGGCTCTGGTCATGTAAACCCCTTCATCATATAGAGTCTCATCGTCACCTATATCATGTTCTATCCTATAAATCAGCCGTACATTTTGCATAACCATTCCAATAGTCGCTAACCCCATTAATTTTATTAGAGCCAGCGACATAAAGCCGGTCTATATCATCCAAACTAATCAATACTTTCTTGCTCATCAAACCATCTCAATAAATTCTCAAAAAACAACTCACAGCCTTCAATTAACAGCTCAGCATCTCTCGTGGCTATATTTGACCAACCATTTAAAGACAACCTTTCAAAAGCCTGCAAAAGACCTGTTTTTCCTTTTAAAACTAAAATATCCTCTAAATCAATCAATACTTTTTTATTCATCAAACCACCTTATGCCATTTCATATCAGTCCCTTCTTCTCCAATATGTCATCAATAAAAGCCCATCCAAGCTAGAATGGAACATCATCATAATTATGCGACATATTCAACTTTGAGCTTCCAGGGCGAAATTCTTCAACATTTCCATTCGGTTCTTTAGCGCGTATATCTCCCTTAAAAGAATTAAGAATCTGTAAGTTCTCCAGAATTATTTTAGTTGTATATCTTTCAATACCATCTTTACCAGTATATTTTGTAGTAGACAAATGTCCTTCCATATAAGCCTGATCACCCTTATTAAGATATTGCTCACATATACTTGCGAGCTTACCAAAAGCAACCACATTATGCCATTCGGTTTGCTTCTTTTCTTCACCTGTAACTTTATCTTTCCACTTTTTAGAAGTGGCTAGACTCATACTAGCCACCCTGTCATTATTTTGCATAGACCTAATTTCTGGATCTTTACCCAAGTGACCCAATAATATTACTTTATTTATTCCTGCCATAATGCCCCCCAATTAAATTCATGATAACACCAATCACAAGTAATATCTACACATCTTTTTTTAATATCGGGCGGCGGATAGAAAGCTATGACCTCATTACAATTTGGACAAATTTGCATTATAAATTTTTTTTGTTTTTTACTACCACTATCTTTTTTCATTGGTAAATCTGTATTTATTTTTACATGATTACTTAATATTTCTAGCAGAAAATCTTGCTCATTTTTAACCTGTTGCTGCAAATAATTATTAGCAACAGACAAACAAAAATTATTCATTTATATCGGACTCCTCTAATTTTATTCTGTCCCATACCTCACGTCTATGAACCCGCAATGACTTTGGTGCAATAATTGTTAGCTGCACATAACTGCCAATTATTTTATTTACTTTTATTTCTACCCCATCCCCGATTATAATGCTCTGCCCGATCCCTCGGCCTAAACATAATCTGCCATATTCCATTTTTATTACTCCTAATTTATTTCATGTTCTAATGTGTCAGCAGCATCATTATTTAAACCTGCTTGTCTTTCAGAATCTAAAACAGCACTCTGCTGATAATCCATTGAATTTATTTCATCATCCAAAGAAGTAGAGCATCCATCTATGTAAGTAATATGTCCCTTTGCAATCGATCGAACTTGCATTCCAGCCACAAGATCTTGCATTGTATTAACTACTTTTAATGGGGGTAAAAACCAATCGTTTTTGCACATATAGCCATTGCATAATGCATACCAATCCTTCCTTATTAAATAGAGAATTTGTACATCATGGGCATTCTTAATAGCCTTTTCTTTAAGAATGGTTGCGTCTTCAATAAATTTATCTCTTAAAGCAATATACATTTCTTCGGTTATACCCTCAGGAAGTGTAAAATTCTTGGACGTAGCCGCTGCTTCAGTATGAACTACTGGCAAAACTTCACCAGTTATATGTGACATTTCGGCATTAGTTTCTTCTACTTTAACCTCAACGGACCTTGCTTTGTTGAACCGCTCTTTCTCGGAAAAAGCCTCAACCTCTTCGTCTGTGTATATGCCGCTAATAATGCCGGGGTATACAGTACGAACGCCTTCACTAATGCATCTTGAACGTAACATACCGCGCGGATAAGATTTCCATACTTCTTTGTCCGTTAACGGTATAGT
>JADKJE010000010.1 GCA_016722515.1 Alphaproteobacteria bacterium | reverse complement strand
TGGGGATTCATGAAAAAATGTTTCATCAAAACATCATTATTATCGTTTGTATCAAGTTGCGTATTTGTTGCTTCCGCGCCAGCGTGGGCGGCGGAGACTTATAAGCTCGATCCCAACCATACCGCTGTGGTCTGGCACATTAGCCATTTCGGCTTTTCAAATCCATCGGGTAAATTTATGAATATCGTGGGTACGTTGGTACTAGACGAAAAGAAGCCCGAAAATAGCAAGATTGAAGTTGCTATTCCAACCGATGGTGGTGTTTCTGGTGTTCCTAAATTAGACGAGCATCTTAAAACCAAGGATTTTTTCAATGTAGAAAAATATCCTTCAGCTACCTATGTCAGCAACAGCGTTGAAATGACGGGTAAGGATACGGCTAAAGTTCATGGTAAGCTTACCTTGTTGGGCGTAACCAAGCCAGTGGTTCTGGATGTTAAACTGAACAAAATTGGCGATAATATGATGAAGAAAAAGACCGCTGGTTTTACGGCAACAGCTCAGATCAAACGCTCTGACTTTGGTATGACCACGTATCTTCCTGGCTTAGGCGATGATGTTACACTGAGCATCGAGACCGAAGCAACCATCAGTCAACCGTAAGCGCCCATGCTTGACGAAGACAGGAGGGGGCTATGTCCGGCTGGCTGGTTTTCCAGGAAAATCAGCCATTGCATGGGAGGATGAACATTCTGCTCTGTTTTTAGGACAAAACGCCCCCCATTAGAGTCGTTTAGGTTACGTATCATTAACCAAACTCCGTCATGCTGAAGAAACGGCATGATGAGACATTGTATGAGCCCAAATGAATTTTATTATCTAAATATCATCCTGACAATCTTGACGGTGCTGCCATTTATTTTGCGCAGGATGAAAAAAAGGCAAAAGAACAAACTCAGCGTCAAACTCTACGGTGCTTTTTTATTCGCACCTATCATGTCGGATCAAACAGGTGAGCTGGTTCAGCCGATTCGTTACACCGTCGTGAATGATTGCGGCAAATTGCTGATGCTTACGCATATCGAAATATGTGTGCAAAACGAAGTGGTCCAGGTGCAGGAAGTATTTGAGCAGATAGAAAAAGGCGGGTTGCCTTTTAAAGGTGAAATCTTGCTTAAGGATGTGCCTCAGCAGGGTTACCCAAGAATTGTGATGAAGATCTACCTGCACCGAGAAAAGAAGCCTATCATCAGGGATGTTTCATTAACCCAGATTCGCTGAGATTTTTAGAAAAGATAGACATTAGCGCGGGTAAAAATTGGTGATATTGGATAAGGCCGCGCGCGCAGTCCATGTGGGCTGTGCAACCTGGCAGTTAGGTGATGGCGTTGCTTTATCGACGTTGTGGTCATGGTTTGATTGTTCGGGCTTGCTAGCCGGAGTTAAATTAAGGGAGCGTTTTGAATGTGGATCATTAGTCAATTGGCGTGGTAAATCAGTAACATCCGCGGGTGCTCCGTTTTTTAACAGATGCCTGATTTGATGGCTAAACCCTTGTTGAAATGCATAACATAAAGGAGAGTTACCATAGAGATCATTGGTATGGATAGCCTTTTTCAAATCGGGAAGTTGTAGCAGCAAATCATATCGCTCACAGCCTAAGATCAAATGGATAGGTGCGTAATGGCTTTGTTTTTTCTCAAAAAGGACATTGGTCGTTTCAACAAGTCTAGGAAACTGATAGATGTTAACATGTTTAAAGGCGAAAAATAATACAGGTAAGCCTTGGTCATTGTGATGGTTAATATTGCCACCATTATCAAACCAGAAGTTATAGGATTCCGGTTGTTGGGCGATAAGTGCCCAATGTCCAGCTGAATTGCCCAGGCAATCGGTTTCATTAGGATCAACGTGTTCATCAAATAGTAAGGTCGCCATTTCGTCTACATCGCCCTTTGCTGCAGCGTGAATTAAGGCGTTTTCGTCGCCGACAAGTTCAGGGGTATCATCGTAATGATCGGCATGGATACTAGAAATGGATTGATAAAATTCGGATATTGATTTCATGTTATTTAATTAATTCCTGTATAATTTTGCATGTTTATTGAAATTTATCAGATAAATTATGATGTCAAAAAAGAGTCAAAATAGAGCTGAGGTTTTTTATATGAAGTTGAAAGAGTTGTCAATCAATATAATTTAAAATTGACTATTGAATGATCTTTAATTACTAATTTTTTTTAATGAGCACGTTCTAGGAGTGTTTTATTTTCTGAATCGCATTCTCCAGGCTCTGCAAGAAATGGGAGCGGTCTTGTTTGGAGAAGCTGGGGTTATAATTGGATATTTCGCCGGTTTCACGTAATTGACTATGAAGCGCCCGCATGGCAACGGCCGAGCCAATATTATTGGCCGTAAAAAGTTTGCCATTTGGATTAATGGCGGTAGCGCCATTATGCAGGCATCGTTGCGCCAGCAGGATATCGGCGGTGACAACGACATCATCGGCTTCAACGTGTTCGACGATCCAATTATCGGCAGCATCGAATGCGTGTTCCACAATAATCGAATGCACCATGGGGTCCCTGCTTGGTCGTACACCACCATTACTAACCATAAACACTTCCATTTTATGGCGGCTGGCCACCTGAATGGCTTCGTCCTTAACGGGGCAGGCATCGGCATCGACATAGAGTTTTAGCATAGGGAGCTTTGTAAGGTAAAATCCTAACTATAGTGGCATATTCGGCGATTCCAGGCAAGTCGCTCGGCTAAGTATTTCTATTTCGCATGTGAATTAAGTTGTTAAAACCAGATTTACCATTAAAATAAACAACTTACTTAACCATTTAAAGTTAAAGCCAGGAGGCTCCATGACGGATATCGTTGAAACAAAAGGCTGTAATGGAAATATTTTAAAAGACGGTGATTCTGTTTTTCCGATCAAAGATTTAAAGGTAAAGGGACGTTCCTCAGCGTTGAAAAAAGGAACTATCATCAAAAAAATCCGCCTCACGTCCGACCCTGACGAAATTGAATGTAATGCTCCCGCCATTAAGGGACTGGTGCTTAAAACCTGTTTTGTGAAAAAGGCCTAGCATGCAAGCGTTGATAATACAGCTTCAGGAAATGCTGGCTCATCAAAGTGAAGATATTTCACGTTTGAGCGATGAGCTGCACATCCAGCAAAAGGAAATTGCGAAGCTGACGATGAAGGTGATGCAATTACAGACCAAGCTGGATGCTGCCTTACAGGATCCAGCGCACGGGCCATCGGGAGAAAAAGAACCGCCGCCGCCGCATTATTAGCAGCGATGTTTTATATGACCTGGAGAGACTCCAGGGTGTGCCAAAAAATATTAAATGTAAAAATGGATGGGTAATATTTTTTAATATGAAATTTAATGGATATCGATTCTTTATATCATAAATTATTATTTTATTGATTTATAAAAAAGTTCCTATACATATTTGTCAACAGTAAGAGAGGTTGCTATGACAAAATATAGGCCTAATGGCAGGAACAGAGCGATTATTGCTCCTGAGACTGAAGCCGTCATTCATCATTTTTATCCCACATTGCATCTGGGATGTGCCCGCTATATCAAAGAGGGGATTGAAACACACTTAACGAAAGAACCATCTGTTTCATCGCTTTTGACCTATTCGTATACGGTAGATGCTACACCTGTGGATGAAATTGCCTCCAAGGTTGAGGGCGCACTCACCTTAAACCCTGGAAAACATTTATTTTTGCTTGAAGCACATTATGGCAAACTGGTGCTGGAGCAATTAAAGCCATTTTTGGAAAAGGAATCGAACCGCTTTACGGTGGTATGGATGGGAAATTTTAATAAGAATTGGCAGTTCAGTAGTGAGGCCAAGCAGCAAGTGCCAATGGGGGGTGATATGAATATTGACATGATGTGCTTAACTGATTATCAATCACTTTCACACCGCGATAAATTGCGTGCTGATGTGTTAAATGGGGAGAATGCCGCGTGTCCAACTGCAGGCAAACTAATTGGCCAGAATATAGCCAGGGCTTGCGTGGATAAATGGTATGATCTAAGCCAATATTTATTTTAGAGTCTGCCTGGTTTTTTATGCGCTCTTTCCAGCTTAGATAAGCCTCTCCCTCTCTTTTTTTATCCAATCGTTCATCCATTTTGTCGAGCAATAATTGTGTGATATCGGTGCGTAATTTGCTTTTTTCAAACAAGCGCATATGCATGGGGGGCTGGTAAGAAGAGGGCTGGTCCATGATGTTTGTAGGTGTATCCAGTACATATTTAGCCAGATCTGCATTTTGGGGGGGGATAAGTGAGGGTGTGTTTGATGGGCGTTTGGGTGGTGATGGTTAGTGCCAGGAGTCATGGCGCACAGCAAGGATTTGTTAATATCATCATTCCGAAATAGAGCGTCAATAGAGCGTCTTCATAGGTCAGGATCGGTTTGGCTAACCAGCTCTTCGAGTATGTTACAAAATTGATCTCATTTCGTATGTTCAAAGAGTAGCGTTAATGATTTGAATGCCTGCCTGGAATTGCCGGTGTTGATGGCGGATTTTAACTCATATGCATAGGGATCTAAATCATAGTATCACCCTTTTTTACGTGTGGGCACAGGGGTGGGGTGATCCATCTCTTCGGTAATGATTAAGCTACCAAGGGCTCCTACCGCTCCACCTATGGCCGCTCCCATGACCAAGCCAGGAAATTCTGCTGCAATGCCAATGGCGGCACCTACAGCAACACCGGCTGATGCAGCTGATGCAATGGCCCCAATTGCACCATGCTCATAGGGGTGATCGGTGTTATTTTCAGTTCTTACTTTGTTAATTTTCGTCATAACAACTCCTGAAATGAGGATTCATGTTTAATACCAAACATGCGTTATGTTGCGTAAGGATGCGATGCGAAAATGCTCTCTTTGTGTAAGGGGTGCGTAATGGCATTACCCAGGGTTCATAACGGAAGTAAAGCTCAGTCGTTAGGTGTGTTTCTATGCGTGTATTAAAGCACTA
Source organism: Alphaproteobacteria bacterium (assembly GCA_016722515.1). Lineage (NCBI taxonomy): Bacteria > Pseudomonadati > Pseudomonadota > Alphaproteobacteria > Alphaproteobacteria bacterium. Next base: position 38,691 of record JADKJE010000010.1, on the reverse strand, counting down.
TTCTATAGGGTTATTGCGCGTAAAGCGGGTTTGTGTTCGCCACTATTTTCGATGCTTCAAAATCAATTAGGGATTATGCACGCGTTATCCTTCGCTCTCACGGCTATGATCATTTTATTAACCAGTATCGGAATCAATTTTTATGGTTATAAAAAAAATAGGTTGGTGCGAACCAACCGTGAAGATAGATGTGTCATTTTACAGCTCCACATTCTGCGCATAATTTGGCATTAGGTGTACGCAACGGCTTACCACACGATTTGCAAGGCTCTCCATATCCCGAAATTCTATGATGTATGATTGCGTTCTGATGACAATTAATCATTCCAGTTTTCTGCTGATACCAGTCACGCAGAGGCTTAAATAATGTATCAATAGGCGATTCAGCTAGGGGTGTTCTATTCTCTTGGCGGAATTTTTTTACATTTTTCGTGCACATACTATAAATATGAGATGCTTCTGCATACTCTGTTTCATCAAGCATTGGAACGACGCCCTGACAGCGCCAACACCACATTTTCTTCATAAATTAATATCCTGATTTTCTATCCCGGTCAGCGTCTAGAAAACCAATCCAATGTGGAGCGGAATTAAAACGTTATACTCGGATGATGGAATATATCATAAATTCGTAGTTTGTCGGAAACTCTGACACGCTGCTTCATAACCAAGCGTATGAGCCTTTTTAAAAAAGCTTCTTAATAGCAGTAGCATATTACTAACCCCATGAATCGAGAGCTTAGACCACAATAATGCTCGTTGACGGATAGCCAATCTTATCACAATCTTTTTGCAAATCATCCAGTGATAAATCGTCATTCAGCATATCAATTGCCCACGTCCTTTGCCATCGACAATATTCTAAAAAAGAATTCCTATGGCGGATAATGTAGAAAGCTGTTTTAATATTTAAATTAAATGGTACAGTCTACCAAGAATGCGAGAATTCAACGATGCCGGTTTGCGGCTTTATGAAGCCGGAAAAGTGGGAAAATTAAGAGGAGTATTAAATAATGAAAATATGGACGGTTACATGTTGTTTGGTGATGTTTTTTTCCAGTTTCTCTTCTGCGTGGAGCCAGGAGCGAGATTCTAATCTTATACGGACTAAGTTGCCTAAAATTCCCCAAAGTATGATCCATTTTGATAACAGGATTGTCTATGCCAATCTAACTCCATACGGCTATACTCAAATACAAGAAACATGTGAGGACAAGAACGTGTGGTATTTATATGGCAATCTGCCCAAACGAACCTATCCTAGCAATGCCAAGAGTTATGGCAAACCACAATTTATGAAAGGAGTCTCCGGTGATTCATATGTTGCCGATGAGGCTATCACACAAGAATGCAAAAAGACTTCGGAGTGGAAACAACTTCACAAAGATGATCAAGGTACAGTTACCTGGCTTGATACCAATAGTCCCGAAAAGAAAGATAACGCATTAAAAGCTATTGTTAAAATGGATTATGCCGAGCGGAGTTATGATCCTCCGTATAATGCACCTTACATACAAAAAATCTCAACGTACATGTTCTATTGTGAAGCTCAAAACTACATGATAATCAACGGATATGATGTGGATAAAGATCAGTTCGTCACGGACGGGTATTTTCCTCTTAAGCCAGAAATGGCGCCTATTTCAGAAGCATTAGATGCAGAGAAAGAAGTATTTAAGTATGTTTGTGGGCAAAGATAATTGAGAGATGACCAATAGATTTCTATGGAAGGAATTATGGATATTGACACTTTAAATCCAGAAATAATAAAAGAACTCAATGTTGCTTTTAACGAAGCTAAACTCCTGGGAGCGGAATTAGATACAGCGCGACGCATGGTAGCAATAACCTTCTCTTTGATAATGGTTGATGAAGAAGGTCATGTGCCTGATGATACAAGGATACAGGTTATATTGTATCCGGTGGGTCAACTATGTGCATCATTGAGAAATGGTGAGTGGAATGATCCTGATGCACAAATCGTCCCTTTCCAACCCGAACAATTGCTAGATATTATTATTAGTTTTGGTGGATTGCATATCTATGGTTGGGATTTTTTTGATTGTGAGGAGAATGAGGAATTAATATGGAAAGATAAAATATCTATGAATTATGAAAACGGGACTGATGGCAAAACACACACGCTTCATATTTTTCAGCATGGCCCCGGTAGAACACTTGATATGCATATATCCTTTGATAATATAAAATTTTTTACGCCTGACTATAGTGAAATACCAATCACTGAAGTGGCCAAAACAGGCCGCAGGGGATGGGATGCCTTATATAGCGGGAATAAAAATGTACAAAATCATTATCAGATATTCCCGATAAATAAGTCATAGAAATAAGAATCTTAACAAGTGAATCATTCGGATAAAATTAGCATGCAGACAATCGTTGAGATGACATTTGGATCCTATCTCTATGGTACACAAACGCCTGCTTCGGATCTCGATATTAAGGCCATTTATATCCCTAATGCCAGGGATATTCTCTTGCAACGAATTCAACCTGTAGTCTCCTATAAACGTCCTAAAATGCAAGGTGAGAAAAACACCTCTGAAGACATAGATAACGAGGCATACAGCATAGCGAAGTTTCTTGAGTTGTTGGCAGAAGGACAAACCGTTGCATTAGACATGCTCTTCGCTCCCCAACAAGCGATGAGAGAAAAGCCCCATCCGCTTTGGAATGACATACAAATTCTGGCTCCAAAATTATTTACCAAACAAGCCGCTTCTTTTGTGCGTTATTGTAAACAACAAGCCAATAAATACGGTATAAAGGGTTCTCGTGTTGCTGCTGCAAGAGCAGCTTTAGACTTTCTCATCACCGCAGAAATAAACCACGGCCCTTCCGCTAAACTAGAACGTGTTAAAAAGGAACTTAATCTTTTAGTACATCAAAGTGAATTTCTGATCTTAGGCGAAATAATAGAAACAAGCGGGAACCGGGTGCAGTACTTTGAAATATGTGGAAAGAAGGCTTTATTTAGCAACTCCATCAAATCAGCTCGAGCCACAGCACAAAAACTGATGGATGAATATGGCCAACGCGCGCTATCAGCTGAGAGGAACCAAGGAGTGGATTGGAAAGCATTATCGCATGCAGTGCGTATAGGCCACCAGGCACTAGAATTTCTTACCACACAATTCATTACCTTCCCACGGCCAGAAGCTAATCATTTGGTAGATATTAAGTTGGGAAGACTTCCGTTTCAACAGGTGAGTGAAGAAATTGAAACATTGCTGGTTGAAGTGGAGACTGCCATGGTCTATTCACCGCTACCTGATTCATTTGATCAACGGCTTATCGATGGTTTTATTGAAGCACTGTACCGTAAAATAATAAACGAGGATAAGAATTGATGCTGCCAAAATTTCCTATATCTGATGAAAAGAAAAATTATATTCGCCACAAAATAAGTGAAATAGAACGGAACCACCATGTTCAAGTGCTCCTGGCAATTGAGTCAGGTAGTCGCGCTTGGGGCTTTCCATCTTTGGATAGTGATTATGATGTGCGCTTTATTTACGTACGTACCAAAAATAATTATCTGTCAGTGAATGAATGGCGTGATGTTATTGAAACACCTAGTTATCATGATCAAACTCTGGATTCATTATATGACATGAATGGATGGGACATACGGAAAGCGCTGCAATTGGCGCTTAAGTCCAATCCGGTTTTAGTAGAATGGCTAGTATCACCGATCACGTACCAGAAACACTCTCTTAGTGTGGAAAAGTTGCTGGATTTTGTTCAGCAAGCATCCAACACCAATACACTTTGTTACCATTATGACCGTCAAGCACGCCGCGCCTGGGAACAAATGGAACAGATGGGAAATCAAGTTAGAGTCAAAACCTATTGTTATGCATTGCGTCCAGCATTGGTGACGCAGTGGATTTTACAGCATAATAGCCTCCCTCCCATGGATATGACTTCTTTATGTGAAGGAGTCGTGAAGGATAATCAATTATATAAAGAAATTGCACGATTAATCGAGGGTAAAGCCCAATCGCAGGAAGGGGATTTTATGCCAAGAAACCGGATCATAGATGATTATATTAGCTCAATTCTACAGCACAAAGCGGAACATCCTAAAATGATTGCTAAGAATGAAACTATTGCCGCGGCAGCCGACAACTTGTTCCGTGAGATACTAGAAAATATTTCCTGAGCCATAATCATGATCCTGAGAGACAAACCCATGCGCCATATTTTACCCCTATTCATTTTTCTTAGCTTCATGCTATGTTTACTGCCTTCTTCTGCTAAAGCCCTTTGGATACAGGGGGATAATTATTGCAGACTACAAGTGAAACAATATCTGCCCGAAGCGAAGGCTGGGAACCCTGCCGATCAATTAATGGTTGGTGAATTGTTGATTTATCCGATATCGGTTGGCGGTTGTCAATGGGAACCTAAGGAAGATAAAAGCCGAACGAAAGAAGGGATCGGCTGGTATTTAAAAGCGGCGAACCAAGGGTTCACGACTGCTATGATTGAGCTGGGCGACATCTATGCAGACGCCCATCTACCATTCCTTCATCAGGATTTTACTCTTTCCAGTCAGTGGTATAAAAAAGCCGCTGATCTTAATGACTCAAGAGGGCAATATAAATATGCGATGTTTTTGCTAGAAGGGGTTGGAACGCAGCAAGCTAATGATTCAGCCGTTCAATTATTAAGATTATCTTCGTTTAACGGCAATATCAATGCTCAAAATAAGCTGGCTGAATTCTATTATGAAGGCGATAATGTGATTCAAGATAAAGAGCGCGCCCTTAAATTATGGAAAATAGCGGCACGCCATTGCAGTGTTAGTGCGGCTGACAATTTAATCAGAATAAAAGAAATACCGCTTACAGAGGAAGGAAAAGTAATCATCAGGCCGTATTTATCAGAATTTTATAGAGATAACTCACCGGCGCTTGCAGGATGTTCTTCTGCACAGTCAGATATTGCTGGTTGCTACGAAGAAAAGAACCGTTGTGCGGATATTTCACCTAACGAAGACAAAGCGCGCGAATGGCGTTTGCGTGCTGCAGAAAGTGGTGACTGGGTGCGTCAAAAGGATCTCTTTGAACAATTCCTTAAGCCGGATTCAAAGGATAAGGAGTCTGACAATAAAATAAGTGCTTGTTATTTTGGCACGTTAATAGAGGTAACGAATCCCATAGCTTTTAAACCTGATAAATACAGCCTATACAGAAAAAAAGAGGATGAGAAATATTGGAATGGCCTGCGTAATGACTCAAAGGAACGGCTTGCCACGCTTAAGGCCACGATGAATCCAGATGAGTTAAAAGCCTGTAGCGATAAAATAGATGCGTGGAGCCAGTTGCACCCGGAAGTCTCTGAAGATGAATTACGGTCTCTGGTGTTTTGATAATCAAAATCTGCGGGGAAAGCGCGCTTGATTGAGCGGAGCAAGATTAAATTGTTTTGTGGATGCATTCCAAACGAGAGGGATATCACAACTGATAGCAGAAGCTCGATCAACAAATATTTCCTGCCCGCAATAATGACCGCCAACCTTTATCCACACAGTCGCTTTTGATTCCAGTTTTTCAATAGTTATTCCAAAAACAGTCTTATCAAATGCTTTTATCACGCCACGGGGTGTATTCGCGAAAATGATGACACCCGTTCCGCCATTACCATGCCGATAGGAAGCGCCTGCTTCACATGGAATATAGGCATCTTCTAAAATAAAATCATCAACACCATCACCATTTAAATCAACGCGCTTAACATAATCATACTTAGATTCTGTTTGCTGAGAGGTGGATTTTTCTAAACGGCATCCTTCTTCTAGGCTTTTAATCTCTGCGATCACGGCATCAGGAATATGTGCTTCTTTTGCAGCACGTGCGCTAGCCCCATTCGGACTAAGAGCGAGAGATATGAATATAAAAAGGAGTGATACTTTTTTCATCGACCTATACCTAACATGAGAGCTAAACAAATATAGATAATACGACTCAATACGTTTTAAACAAACTGTCCTATCCGGCATTTTTATCTGACTGATCAACCTGGCGAGATAAGATTGTGAATTCCGGTTCCACATATGAAATAACATCGATAGTATGATTGAGGCAATTAATGCCCCAATGTTTTAAGGGGCCAGGATGTGCGTCGCATGCAATCGTGGCTTTTTGAGCATAATCTAAGAAATGTGATTTTGAGTATAAGCAAAGCAATCTGCCTTCCCATTTCTCTGTCTCATCGTTGCAAGAAAATGATTCATTTCTAACAGAATAAATCACATAGGAGGGCCATATTATTTCAAATAAAGAACATGTCGAATCGGATGCAATAGCTCCTACTTCACTCATGACATCCTTGCCCAGTTTTAAATCTTTCGCATTTGCTCTTACCAGGGTGGCTTCTTCGAAAACAATGCGTAAACAATTATCCCGAGGCTCAGATAGACTGCGAAGATAGAGATGTTTACATGCATTAATCTTGTCTTGCAATTTCATCATGCTAATAACCTTATTATTCGAAAATGTGACCGATGAAAGAAACTTCACAACTAATCCTCCGCAACTTCCCAATCCGAGAGCGTGGTTTTGCCTGTTTTGTTGAAACAATCGTTATTGAGCCTTTTGATCTGCCTTCTTGGGATCTTTGATGACCCCTGAACAAAATCGTCGTTCCTGATTAATTTTCATCAAACCAACTTTGATCTTTTCAGTAAGCAGAGGATAGTTAGGTAACAGTTTTGACTTTATTTCGGAGAACTTGTCTTTAATTTCCATATTGCAGGTATATGGCTCGAAGAGTTTTCCATTCATAAAATCTCCTCCTGTAATTGTAACACTAAGATCGCCGAGATAGGTTACTTCTCCTGGTTTAACCGTGAAATGAACAAGGCTGCCCTCATTCTTAACAGCATCCCATTTTCCACCTATAACCCGATAGATCGCTGAGCCCACGGGGACCTCTAAACGATACAATGTATACGTCCCAGGAGCTAATTTTAAAATGTTCAGTTCCTCAACAACCTTTCCATTAAACAGGCCTGATTTTCGACTAGTGAAGTTCTTTGGAGTATGAAGACGTTTTCCGGTAACCTGTGCCCATGAAGTCATGGCCGTATGATGAATGGTTGTTAGTGCATTGAAATTAGTTACCTCCGTTCTGAAGACCACTATCGATTCTTCCGGAGTGGGATTCATGTCTGAAGTGAGACGTTCTTTAATAAGTGTTTCAGAGCAGCTACCCAACAAAAGAGTCAATAACAAAAGGCAGAACATTTTCGTGATACGCATAACAACTAACACCTAATAGAGTAAAAGGCGGATAGTACTCCTAAAAAATTAAATTGAAAGTCCCGTAAAGCGACATTAGCCGACAAGGCAACTCGTCCTTGCCAAGATAATTCAGTAGAAACCCTTTTATAAGTATCAACCTCTATCCAATAACATTCCCGCGTTGAGCCATTGGGCAATCTAAATTGAACTTGCCCCCCCATGTTTAATAAATGGGCTCTTCGTGCTGCTTCGATGACTTCTGGGATTGCACTCAATCGGCCAAGCATATTCATTGCCACTTAAAGAGGCTTTCTGCAGTAGCATTAGCGGTAATAATGATTCAGCTTTTGTCATGTTATTTAAAATTATAGCTAACGAACCGGATTAAGTTGAGTGTTGAAGAATTCCCACTTCCAGTTAAGATGATTGGGACTAATTTTTTTCGATTCTCTCAATACGTGTATGGTTATAACTCGCTCTTGCCTTATTCGGCTTCATATGATGGTCCTTGAGCGATAAATTATTCTAAAAAATTCGGGCAGTATATACCCTCTCTGGTGTAGGGTATAAGAGAGGTAAAGATTAATAATTCTTTAATTTTGTCTCTGTAGTGTTGGCAACGCAATTATTGTGAGTTTACAGTTGCATTGAAATATGGGCAGAAAAACTATGAAGTTATTTTATCAGTTAATGATGATTGTCGCTGTGTGTGCAAGCTCTTATCTTGCGCGGGCTAGTGAGAACTGCTCTACGGAAGAGGTTGATTTATCAGAATATAATTCTGCCGACGAAATCAGGAACGTGTTGCTTAAAATTATTCCTCCTGGCAGTCAATCTATCTGTGTGGATGGAGTACAAGAAAAAATTCGAATGCACCGAGCAGGAAATCGGATTGGGAAGAAACTTATATTTGAAGTTGCAAGCCCACCTGATGTTACTGATGATATGAAGAATCGTATAACCCGTCTTTATTATCGTCAGGGATTAATATCTGGTAAGCAATATTGGATTGATGTGATCTATCAAGGAAATAATAAGAATGTAATTTATAGAGTTGATGATATCCAGGTAAGGGAAATTCCAGATAAAGACAAAGAATTTGCCGCAGAGCTCGCAGGAAATGAATTGCCGTGCTCTGAGAAATTAATTGACCCATCACAGTATACTTCGGCAGCAGACATGAGAACGGTGCTGCTTAAAGCTTTTCCCGTTAATAGCTCGCCACGATGTATTGATCGTGCAATGGATAAATGGAAGGCCAAGAAAGTGCCCATTATTGAACCCGAATCGGTTATTAGTAATCTCAGTGACCAGCACAAATCGCGTTTTTTATTCAGTTTTGGATTCCAGAACAAAAAAGAATATTGGATTGATGTGATCTGGAAATTAAAGGAAAAAAAAATACTCTACTGCTTAGAGGATATTCAAGTAATGAATGTTGCTGAAGCAGAAAAGCAATTAGAGCAGAAGCGGTTTTCTGAGGCTCCTGAATTTCAATTTAACGCATACAAAAATGATCAAGAAGCATTATCGAAGTTATTAAAATTACATCCGTTATTGAGCCGGGCAAACCTGATTCATTATACACTTATTAAAGCTGGTGCTACCATGAAGGGTATTAGATATCCTTATATAGTTTCTGCCAATAATAACTATAAATCATCGGATGATGAACCGAAACATGTTATGTATTATGAAGTTAAGAAAAGACCATGGTTCTTTAGCGATACGATTGAGGTAGAAGTATTTCGTGTGATCGAGCACGGTGTTGTCACGAATAAAATTAGAGACATAAAATTAAAAACAATACCCTATGTTTGGTTCTATATTTGATAAGGAAATGTTATGGTCACGCCTAAAATAGAAATGGGAGTAAAAGAAATAGATGGGAATACGGGGCTCTATCATGCTTTCGTTGTGATGACATTAAGCGATGGTAGTCAGTATATTTTACGTGGAGGCCCCAAAGATGGTCATTCATTTACAGATGATTTTTATGCTGTAGGTGCGGATCAGCTCACTGAATACTCAGAGCAAACAAAAAACATAACCTATGATTGGGATTATCGGAGAGATAATATACCTAGTAATGATGGAAATAATGGAGATTTAAAATTTTATTATCAGGAACAAGTGCATGGAACCGATGCCGAGATGAGGGCTATTTTCGCTAAAATGCAGGCAGTTGGCAGTCTGCTGAATAGATCGGATATGGATTATGAACATCTTCAACAAAATTCAAATACTTTTATTGCATATGCTTTCAGTGCGGCCGGCATAAAACCAATTATTCCGCTAAAAGAAAATGGAGACACAATATCACTTACTGGCTTTGGTGGCGTATTCCAAAGTGGGCATAATTTCCAAAACATGGAACAATTTATTAGTGACAGATTTGCTTCAACGGTAAGCCAATTTGATTCGTTGGGTGCAAAATTGAGCAATTCCTTACCTGGATTGCTTGCTGATTTAAATTACCTTGCTCATGCTGCATACGCCGCGTTCACAAACGGTTATAGTGGCAACCTGTCTCCCATCGTTTTAGACCTCGATCATGACGGCTTCGAACTAACAACTACTGATAGCGGTACTTTCTTCGACCTTAACAACGACGGCTTTGCCGAACGCGCAGGCTGGGTTAACACGGATGATAGCCTATTGGTTCACGACTTAAATGGAAATGGTGCGATCGATAATCAACATGAATTATTTGGTACCGATAGTGTTTCTACGGCATATGAAAAACTCAGCACACTGGACACGAATGCTGACGGAAAGATAGGCAGCAATGATGTTGGATTTGGCGATTTGCGCGTATGGCGAGATTTAAACCATGATGGATATACCCAAGAGGGGGAATTATTTACCCTCCCTGAAGTTGGTGTTTCAGCACTGTCACTGAGCAAAACAAATTCAGGGGCAAATATTGCAGGAAACACCTTAGATTGGCAAGCAACCTGGTATACGAATGATGCTAATGGTAATGCAACTGTCGCGGGTGGAAGTTTTGGAGATGTGTTTTTTGCCACGAATCAAGCGAATAGCAAGTATGTAGGCGATGATACTAATTTAGCTCAGATTGTCAGCTATGATTCCATGGTATTACCATGGTCACGCGGTTATGGGACCGTTAAGTCTTTTCAATTAGAAGCAACCGAACATAGTGAAGTACTTGCAAAACTTCAAGCGGTTGCCGATTTAGGAATTTCTGATCTTTCCCAAGCCAATCATACCATCAGTGATTTTCTTTATGAATGGGCGGGTGTCAGTACCGTTTCCAGGGAGGGCGGAACGGAATATTATAATCCTCAAGAGATGGCGTTTCTTGAGAAAATTTTTAATTATGATTACACCGTTCCCAGCGGCAACGGTGTTGGCGAACAATTCCCTATTGGTAAAGATGCAACGGCAGCAATCTCAGACAGCGAAGCAATGGTTTGGATGATGTTGAAAACGCGATTGATGGTGCAAGGTCCTCTTCACGATGTTTTTGATCATGCAGCCTATGATATTGGTACTGATAAAATAGAGTTTCACGACACGTTGACAAACGTCCTGGCCACTGCAATATCATTAGCTCCAGAAGATGCCCAAGAAAAGCAAGTTTATTGGCAAGAGATTGGACAAGTTTTGGTCGTCAATGCCGATGAATTTGGCGGAGATGTCTCGGCCATCAAATCTCAGCTCAATACTGCCGCCGGTACAACGATCCATGTTTTAGAAAACTGGATTCTAGGCAAGGAATCGGCGGATAATTTTATTGCGTCTCAATATGCCGATAGTATAGAAGCTGGCAGCGGTAACGATACCATTAGAAGCGGTGGTGGAGATGATAGCATGTTGGGGCAATCAGGTAATGATTCCTTATATGGTGGTGTGGGTGATGATACTCTAGTAGGCGGCCTTGGTAATGATACATTGCTGGGAGAGCAGGGCAACGATACCTTCTTATATGCTATCGGCGACGGTGCCGAGCGAATTTTGGATGATGGCGGTTCTTATAATAGCTCCGATAAACTCATCATATCGGGGTATAATTACAGTTCAGCAACCTTTAGCCGCGTTGCTAACACCACTGATTTTAAAATTAGCTTTAATGGCAGCAGCACCGACTATATCATCGTTCAACGTGGGATAGAAAATGGCTATGCCACCTTTGAATCCGTTCAATTTGCAGATGGAATAACCAGGGATACTAACCAGATTCGCGCAGACATCTTTGCTGGTCAAAGCACGGAAGGCAACGATACTATTGATGGTTGGAGTTGGACAGAAAATAATATCATTGGCAAAGGCGGAAACGACGGACTAACTGGTTCTGTGTTAAACGATACGTTAAGTGGCGATGCCGGTAATGATACGTTAAATGGCTACAGTGGCAATGATGATCTGACCGGCGGAACAGGCAATGATTCTCTCATGGGTGGAGCTGGGCAGGATACCTACCATTATGCCATAGGCGATGGTGCGGACACGATTTATGATGGCGGTAACCTGAACGAAGCCGATAATCTGATTATCACCGGTTATGATATGAGCGCTGCGATTTTTAGCCGGGTTGGGAATACTAATGATATCAAAATCAATTTTGTCGGTAGCAGCACCGATTCGATTCTCATCACGGATGGATTTGAAAATGGCAATGATACGTTTGAAACTATCAGCTTTGCCAATGGGGGTTCAAAAAATGTAGCTGATTTACGAATTGAAGTGATCTCAAATCAGGCAACGGCGGGTAACGATACCATTGTGGGTTGGGGATCATGGTCAAATACCGTCGATGGTTTGGCGGGTAATGATTCGCTTACTGGCGGTAGCTCCGGTGATATTCTTTCTGGTGGAGTAGGGAACGACACAGTTAAAGGAGATTATGGTAATGACACGATAGCCGGTAACGCTGGCAATGACTCGATGGTGGGTGGTGTTGGCAACGATACCTTTGTTTATACAACGGGTGATGGAGCGGATACGATTAATGATAATGGAGGTGTAAACCAAACGGATACACTGCAAATCAGCGGCTATGACCTGGCATCGACGATATTTACCCGTGTGAATAATACCTCAGACTTCAAACTGACCTTCGTTGGCACCACCACGGATAGTATCACCATTAAAAACGGATTGGAGGATAACGCCAGTACCTTTGAGCTTGTGACCTTCGCAAATGGTGATACCAGAACCTTAAGCCAGATACGTGATGAGGTGATGACTAAGCAAATAACGACAGGCAACGACACAATAACAGGTTGGCTCAATGTTGCTAACACCATTCATGGTGATGCCGGGAATGATTCATTATACGGTGGTCTTCAGGCCGATACACTGAGTGGGGATGCTGGTAATGATACGTTAATGGGTGATGGCGGCAATGACAGTTTGATTGGTGGGTTAGGCAGCGATTCATTGAAAGGAGGCGATGGCGATGATTATTATTCGTATCACTCTGGCGATGGCGCGGATACGGTATTTGAATCGGCTTCAACCAATGGTAATGATACGTTACACATAGACGGTTATGATCTGAACTCAGCTGTGTTTAGCCGCGTGGGCAACAGTACCGATTTCAAGATTACCTTTAATGGAAGCGCCACTGATTCTATTACCATTCAATATGGATTAGACCCGGTTACCAACACGCTAGAAACCGTTAATTTTGCTAGCGGTGGCAGCAAAACGGTCGCTGAATTGCGGGTTGATGTCTTAAATAACCAATGTACTACTGGCAATGATACGATTGTTGGCTGGACGTTCCAGGCCAATACCATTTCAGGCAATTCCGGGAATGATTCCATTACCAGCTCTGGTTATGCTGACAGCTTAAGTGGCGATGCCGGTAACGATACTATTTTGGGTGGCGGCGGTAACGATACGATAACAGGTGGAACAGGAAACGATTCATTAACGGGTGATTCAGGCAATGATATTATCAATGGCAGTGTTGGTGTTGATACACTCACCGGTGGTGCAGGAAATGATATCTTTACATTTTCGAGCCTGACCGATAGCGTGCATACGGGTAATGGCTATGATTACATCAAAGATTTCGTGGATGGCGCTGATAAAATCAGCCTCGCAGGGCTTGGATTCAATCATATCACAACCAACAGCACCACAACCGATGGCGAGCTGCGTTTGATATTTGATAGCGTAGCAAATAAGACGTTTATTCACTCGGATCAGAATGGTTTTGAAGTTTCATTGCTTGGGGACTGCAGGGCTGTCATGAGTGATACGGATTTTATTTTTAGTTAGAAGTTTCCCTGGTGATGTTCCTAAGAATTAGGGGGGGCTTTGAGCGACACTTCAGGGTGCGCGCATATTGCTGAGACATTCTCTTTCCCTGCTATCCGGTATTTTTGCTGCCATTATTTTCTACCTTTAGGGGGCTTAACCAAGAGGAACATCTCTTGCGCATCAGTAGCAAGCTTAAGCGGCTTATCTTTCAATAAGACGGATATCTCTGCAGCACAAGCTATTGAGCTCTCAAAAACCATCTTTCATGCCTCGTTCAAGCTACCAGGATCAGGGAAAGATATAACCATATTTAACCAATTATCTGCAGATCAAGAAAAGTTGATAGATCTCTAAAACCTTGTTTCGGGTGTCCCATTGACGAAGACAGGAAAATAGCTCCATGTCAATTATCTCAGTTTAGATGGTTTCTGATCATAATTAATTATAAATCAATATGTTGTGATTGTTCTGATATGCAAAATGATCTTTAGAGGAACTTGTAAGTAATCCTTACAGGTTTATCTTTTAGGCAAGCTCCTATGGAGAAGGTAGCAATTTGTTATGACTAAGACAAGATAGAGTTATTTTCATATTATCTAGTGTAGAGTCCTAAACTGGTTTGTTGTGGGTGTAATAGCAGAACATGATAAAGCGAGCTCCGTTCCAGTTCGGTAGATGGCGAATTAACGGAAGAATCGGTTGACCGAAATTTCCTAAACGTAAAAATAGAGCACCACTAAGTGACATTTTTCTTGTAATGAATAAGATAGAGGAAGCGTGCCGCAACATAAAGGTCGAAATAATATGGAAACAGAAATATCCAAACTGCTAAAAATATTAAACACCAAAAAGCAATTTTTAGGTGGTCCAAAAACAAAAGATTACCTTGATGCTTTAGATCAATTTGGTGAGATAGGAACATTTTATGATTCGCAACATATAGTCCCATATGTATTCTCTGATAATAGTCTTATTGCGCAGAAAGCAGCTTTTATTATCAGAAAGTTACTTGGACAAAAGGGAGCAAACGAATCCTGGCAGCATCTCTTCAGACAGTATAGTTATTATGATCGAGAAAGATTATTCAATAGCAAAAGCCTTAAACATTTTGGATCATTTCCGCCAGATGATGCGGTCCACTTATATGGTATGGCTTCATTTAATCATAATGGTTATATACGCGAAGAAGCACTTCACTATCTTCAAAATTTTCCTGTTCGTGAAGCAATTCCTTACATTCTTTTACGTCTTAATGACTGGGTTGTACAAGTTAGACATAAAGCAAACGCGGTATTAGCGCAAATTCTTCCGCTTATTTCTGTTACAGACCTAATTAAATATTATGACACGATCGAACGGTTAGAAAAAACTAAGCACGCACAATTAACAGATATCCATTCTAAAATTTTGAATCAATTACAGGATTCCCATAACAAAAAAGCGTTACTGGATATCATGAAGAACATGTCTTTCAAAGAACGTTTTTTCTGTTGGAAGGCTCTTTCCATAGAAATGCCTAACGATGATCAGCTATTAAATATCGCAATAGCGGATCCTGCTCCTGAAATAAGGCAATGGGTTATTGGGCATTTACTCACAAATCCTGATTTTAGAAAACGAATTAAGATTTTGATTTCAGACAAAGCAATTCGTGTTCGTTATTCAGCTATTGTGGCAATTCCAAGTGAAGATTTTGAAAAATTTAGAGAATGTTACGAAGCCGCTATTTTCGATACTTCTAAATCAATTAGGGATTATGCACGCTTTATCCTTCGCTCACACGGCTATGATCATTTTATTAACCAGTATCGGAATCAATTATCATTATTACCAGAGAAGCTCAATATCGGAGCGATCGCAGGTTTAACTGAAACAGGTGTGCAGGAAGATATACCTAAAATGAAAGGTTTTTTTGGGAGTAACAATCCAAGAATTCGGGCCCTAGCCTTATCTGGGTTATGCAGGCTTAAGATACAGGACATCGATTTATTGCTCTTATCAGGACTGCAAGATAGCAATGCAAAAGTGAGAAATACAGCCGTTTCAATCTTATCATCCGGATATAGCCATTTACGGCAAGAGTTAGAGGATGTATTGGAAAGTGGCACACCAAAGTCACAAAAGTCTGCTCTTAAGGTGCTTATCCAATATGGTGCACTAGAAAGTCTCAAAAACATTTTAGTTGCTTTAAGAAAGCCATCTGAAGAAGTCCGTGCTTTGGCATGGCAATTGCTGGTTTCCTGGCATCAGTATTATGCACAACGTCCTTGGTTTAACTGCAGTGCTGAGTCTTATAAGCAAACACGCTATTCCTTTAATGAACTTCAAAAAGAAAAAATAGCCCCTCCTAATCATGCATCGAGTGCGTGGAATGATTTAGCCGATCTGATGGAGCGGCTTTCTTCAAGAGTTCAAGATGGAAATATATAATACCTGCTGCGATATAAATGTGTCATTTTACAGCTCCACATTCCGCGCATAATTTGGCATTAGGTGTACGCAAAGGCTTACTACACGATTTGCATGGCTCGCCATATCCAGAAATTCTATGATGTATAATTGCATTCTGATGACAATTAATCATTCCAGTTTTCTGCTGATACCAGTCACGCAGAGGCTTAAATAATGTATCAATAGGGGATTCAGCTAGGGGTGTTCTATTTTCTTCGCGGAATTTTTTTATATTTTTCGTGCACATACCATAAATATGAGATGCTTCTGCATACTCTGTTTCATCAAGCATTGGAACTACGTTCCTGCAGCGCCAACACCACATTTTCTTCATAAATTAATATCCTGATTCTCTATCCCGGTCAGCATCTAGCAAAACCAATCCAATGTGGTGCGGAATTAAAACGTCATGCTCGGATGATGGAATATATCATAAATTCGCAGTTTGTGTCGGAAACTCTGACACGTTGCTTTCTAACCAAGAGTATGATCCTTTTTAAAAAAGCTTCTTAATAGCGGTAGCATATTACTAACCCCATGAATCGAGAGCTTAGGCCACAATAATGCTAGTTGACGGATAGCCAATCTCATCACAATCTTTTTGCAAATCATCCAGTGATAAATCGTCATTCAGCATATCAATAAGTTCCTGGCTTAGCGTTGTGTGAGTGTAGATTGCGGTAATCGCCTTTAGATTAACAGAACGCTCATAGTATTCCTCTGCCCAAATCTTATAGGTTTTCGGTGAGCCATCGAGTGGTGATAATAAGCTCATAGAGCCGTCAAAATCATTGCCACTCTGAAGCTTCATTTTGTCTTGTTGCCAATTATTATCCGAATACCGACGCCAAATGCAGAATGTTGTATCGGTCATTTTAAAAGCCGGCTCATGTAAGCATTCTTCAAATGCTGCCGGAACATTTTCCAAAATATTCGGGAATATTTGCGGTGACTGATCGCGGTAAGGAATGATAGGCGCATCATGCACAAAACCTTTTAGAAAGCACCCCGCTTCGTTAAAGAGTGCATAAAAATCATCTCCGCTTCCATTTCGCATGGAACCCATTTGTTCATTCTTGCTCCAATGCGCATTGAATGAGTAATATCGATATGTCCATTCAGGCATTAAAATAGCATCGAGCATTGCCATCGATTGAAGAAGCTTTTTAAGTGCATCGATGTTAGGGAGGGAAGAAAGATTATGGGTCGAAATCATAGAAAAGTTATTGCCTAATGTTGCGAATTTTATAAGCCCAGAATAAACAGAATAAATCAATAGCAATCAATCTATAAGTTATGAGTAATAAAAAAGGACCTGCTGATTTTCGCAGTGCTGACGTGCTCCCCAAAAATTGGTCCACAAAAAAGTAGAGTCTGTTAACTTTAACCTAAAAGGAGCAGACTATGAAAAAGCGTTACACGGAAGATCAAATCATTCGCATACTTCATGAGCATGAAAGCGGTACTGGAACAGGAGATTTATGCCGGAAATATGGGATAAGTTCAGCAACATTTTATAAATGGAAATCGAAGTACGGTGGGCTTGGTGTATCTGAAGCAAGCAGATTGAAGGCGCTTGATGAAGAGAACCGTCGTTTGAAGAAGCTTTTAGCTGAGGCTGAATTAGACAAAGCGATATTGAAGGAAGCCCTGTCAAAAAAGTGGTAAAGCCTGCATCTCGGCGTTTGTTGGTAGAAGATATCTGCCAAACGAAAGGTTTATCAGAGCGTCGCGTTTGCAGGCTATTAGATTTGCTCGCAGCACCCACCGTCATAAGCGGAAGCATGATGATAGTGAGCTGCGTGCTGTCCTAAAGAAACTTGCGCACGAGCGTTGCCGTTTTGGTTACCGTCGTTTGGCTATTTTATTGAAACGAGAAGGTTATGTTATCAATTTGAAGAAAGTTTACCGATTATACCGAGAAGAAAATTTATCTGTTAAACGTCGCAAGGGCAGGAAACGCGCATTGGGAAGCCGCGTTCCCTTGCCATGCTCTCGCCGATTGCACGAAGTGTGGTCACTTGATTTTATGAGTGATGCTTTAGCAGATGGCAGAAGATTCCGTATCCTTGGGATTATGGATCACTATAGCCGCCAATGCCTTAACCTTGTTGCAGACCTGTCGATTGGTGGCCACCGGGTTGTACGTGAACTTGACGTTCTGATAAAGCGGTATGGGAAGCCCGGGACAATCATCAGTGATAATGGTACGGAATTGACAAGTAAAGCGGTGTTAATGTGGGCAGAGCATCATGGGATCAAATGGCACTATATCCGTCCTGGAAAGCCTTCAGAGAATGGTTTTACAGAAAGTTTAAATGGGAGGATCAGAGATGAATGTTTAAATGAACATTGGTTCACGAGTTTGCGGGAGGCACGGGTAATTATTGAAGAATGGAGGCAGGATTATAACCATGTGCGCCCCCATTCCAGCCTGAATTACCAGACACCCGCACAATTCGCCGCGATCAACACCGCATTGGGCATGCCCAATGCGGTGTTGATCGCGAAACCAAAAGCAGTTATAAAGAACTCAAGACTCTACTTCTAACTGGTACAACAATTGGGAGCACGTCAATAGGCATCCTGGTATACTCACCAGAAATGAATAAAATGATTATCCGAATTTCGAAATTATCAGAAAATGCCAGCGGTAAAATTGGTGATACTTTGCTTAGATATGATCCAAAAATGACTAGAATTAAATATGAGAGCTTTTCAACGGCTACTGCTTATTTTAAAAACGTCATTAAAGTTGGAAACTAAGCTTCCTTTAGAAGAATTTTGACAACCTGAGACATTTGGGTTGTCAAACGCTTTAAACCAGGCAACCAACCGATTTTGGGTTGTCAAAAACCGGTTGTCCGGTTGCCTGATAACATATTGATATATAATGTTATAATACTAAAATATTACGCAGGCAACCACTGATGCAACCCAAAAAATTTTCTGACGCTAGCGTGGTGAAAAGGTTTGAATTACCCCGTATGTGAAAGTGCCAGGAAGTACCTTTGATGGGGGTAGGCAACAGCTTCTATTGGGAAATCCAATTGGGACAAAAAAGTGCGATTCCCAATTGGAGCCCTTATAAATCAAGGTCTCGCTAGATATAAAAGCTTAATCCTTTTGGGAAAGAAATAAGGCAATTCCCAAAAGAAAATCATTATATATCAATAGAATAGTGACCTTCTATATGGGAATTCTTATTGGGAAACTATTTGGGATACCATTTAGCATAGCGTTTACCGCCAATACACGTTGCCCGGCCTTCTTTCTTCAAAAACCTGAGATAATATCTGACTGCTTCCTCCGAACAATTAGGAAGCACCTGTCTTAAGAGAATGTTCTTTGTTGGGTGTTGTTCTGTGTGCTAGAAAAATCCACATCTTTGTTGAAACGGCACTTACCGCAAACGAAAATCAAACCTTGATTCTATAGTAGTGCATTTTAATAATTTATTGGTTAAGCAGTATAAAGCTAGCAATGATGGCAAGGGATATTCCAAGATGCCACTTATCAAAATTTCTCAACGGAATTTTACTTAGGAAACGAAAGCTCGAGCCGTCTTGAATAACACGATATCGTGCTATTGGAAAGATAGGGATGAACAATGCTATGAAATAATAGGTTGCAATATGTGAGCCAGTTTCTCTGTCGTAGTCTGTGGCACCATATAGTGTAAAACCAAAACCATTTATGGAAGAAAGTGTTGGAGCCGATTTGATTGTTCTAGCTCCACCCCATTTAATATTCTCACGAACTACGGATAGGTTTTCTTGAATAAGATGTATTGTTAATTCATCCGTTGCAAAATAAGCGGCTGTTTCTAATAATTTCAGGCAAGACGTCCACTTATTAGTAGAATTGCCATATTCTATAGCACATTGCATCAGTGTATGAGCTAATAAATTTCTTGATCTGGTAATAGACTTAGCATTAAGGCCGTCAGCATCCATCTTAGCCAAGCGTTGTTTGGCCGTTACTAACAAAACTTGAGCTTGGGAATTCGCTGATTTTGGGTCTCTTTTTATCGCTTCGAGAACACTATCACAGAGGTTTCGGATAGGTGAAATTATCTCTGAAACATGTTGCTCTTCTGCAATCTTATTAAGATCTTCGGAATCTTCTGTCAATTGCTCAGCTAAATCGGGCAATTCGGCAAACACATCTCTAAGAATATCTGTGATAACACTAGCGGGTTTAAGCATCTTATGCTCAACAGCAAGACTAATAGCCAGGTTACGCATTTCAATGGCTAGTTCACGACTTAAATCATGCCGCATGCCACGACTTTTCATGCTTATTTGAATTGGTTGAGCAAATTTATCCCAGTTTTCTAAAGCTGCTTGGATTAATTTAATAGAAGCGATGACTTTCGCTTCACCTTCTGGCACTAGCAAAAGAACTTTTTTAAAGCCATCTTTTATTTTATCTGCTTCGTGCTCAAGAAATGACTGGATACCGAGAATGTAAACATCCACCATATCATCAATCAGTACAGGAGCATGTGTCTCACCGAAACTTGTAGTGGTGTCAACAACGAGCGTGACTACGTCAGTAATTTTTTCAGCGTTGAGTCTTTCTAAAGCTTTCTTCACCGCAGTTTTATAGGCACGGATTCTTTCATTAATCTCAGTTTCAATTGCGTCCAGATTCTTGGCTTCGGTAAAGCCTGAAATCGCTCTGTCTTCGTTAATATCGCGTAGCAATTTTTCTGCTTCAATTTGGTTGGCAGCTTCCGCCAAATCTATAATCCAAGACGACCATTCTTTTGCGCTCACTTGGTCATCTATTAATTCTAAAGCTGATGCAATGAGGTTAGCGTGGGCGATTTCGGGAATTTTAGATTTGTACTCATGAAGAGCCGTAGGATTATTTCGCAATATTATTAATAATTCAGTTGCGCGTTTAGGTGATACCCCTGGAAGCCATGAAATTTCTGAAGACAGGCGATTTCGTGGATTTGTCAAGTCGGCTCTTGCTTTAGCGCAAGCATCATGGTCACCGGTAAAGCCCTTTTCTTCTGCTAGTTCGACAATTCGTTTACGATTATCCCTAGTTGTTGCCCCAAGCAAAACAAAAGGATTCATCTCAATAGCTGTAACTTCTGGTGCATCATCACGAACTTTTATTGGCACGACCTCTATTGATTTTTTTGCTTCCATTTTTAACCCCTATTGGATGCCTTTAAATACAAGATTTTGACTCCATCCCCTCATTATTCTCATGGCCTCCAGCGTTATTTGGCTAAGATAAATTGGGTCAGTTAGTTCTTGCTGTATAAGTCGCATATCACTCTCAAGATATTGTCGTCCATTAGGACAATGGCTGTTCGTGTCATTTACCATTTTATCAAAATTATTTGATATTTCTGGCGTGATTGCTTTAGCATTTTCGGTGGCAATTATGTCATCTTCCGTTTCATTCTGTGAGAATTGTGCATTTATAAATTCCAGTCGCTTGTTTTGATAGGTACACCAGCGCAATTCTTTTATATTAAGTTCAGGATACAGCCCGATTGATGGCATAACTTCGCCACTATCATATGTTGGATCCCACGTAACTGGTTGGGGTACCGCAGATATATCCTTGGCATCTTTTATCCATTTTATGATCCATATGTTTGCAGCTGTATCACTCTTTTCAATATCTTCTGGAGTCATTTGATTTTGAATCGAAGACTTTAGCGAATTAACTTCTGCCTCTTCAGTAAAGCCATACATCTGCATATACTTACGCGCTTCAATATTATTTTTTTGAACATCGACGCCAAAATGATAATCCTTTGCAAGTTTCAACATTGCAGAGCGTAAGCCAAGTTGCGCAGCAGTGATATAATCGTTACGCTGCATTCTCGATTCCACAAGAGTTTGAATGTTCTGAACCTTAGGATTAGTTTTATCGGCACATGTCAACCAGTAACTCGCTTTTCCATAATTCTGAGGAATGGCCTTTCCACCATCAGCGTATAAGGCAGCCACAAAGGCGCATGCTTCAGCATCATATCGCTTTGCCGCAAGCATGGCCCAAGCAAATGCCTGTTTTTCATCCTTATTTACACCATTCCCTATATAATAGAGTTTGCTAAGGGCTATTTCTCCCTTTGGATTATGTTGTGAAGCAGCTTTCTGATACCAAAAAAGAGCCTTATTTGTATCCTTAGGCATTCCGTTTGAGCCAGTGAGATAGGCATCTCCTAAAACTACTGCCCCATCTGAATTGCCTTGTAATGCCGCTTGCCGTATAAACTTAAAGTTGATTGGGTCTTTATCATTCGTAAGACCAGCAATGAATGCGGCGTCAGGCTGGCCATTCATTGCGGCGACGTATAAATGTATCCATGCTTGCTTTTCATCCTTTTCGATGCCTTTTCCGGTCATTTCCAGGATTCCCTGGATATACATAGCATCTAGACTTCCGGCACTGGCAAGTTGGAAGAATTTCTTATATTCAGTTTTATAATCTTTTATCTGTCCTGCTTTATTTTTTTCCATATAATCTATATAATCAGACGTATGGTGATAGGCCGTAATTTGGGGATTATAACTGCCTGTATCAGTAAACGTCACCTGATAAGCCAGTTCTGGTTCTGGTTCTGGTTGATAAGTTTGCAAAGGCGGATAAGTGCTGTTTGTATCGATGGTGGAGATAGAATTATCAGATGGATCCATTACTGTAGCTTGTTTTTTTGAGTTATCCGCTATCACAATATCGAGGGCAATAACAATGACAACTATAATGCCAATAGCCCCTAGCCACCGCTTGTTATTGTTTGATTTTGTGACTAACTTGTCCCCCTCCTCGTGAATCACGTTTTGATAATCTTCTCCAGCTGCTTTAGATGCGTCTCTTGGCTTAGGGGCTTCAATGGATAGATCGCTTCCTAAATCTTCAAAGCCGGAAAATCCCTTTTTCTTTTTGGGTGATTCATCCATTGTGATTACCTTTATATTAGCTCATATTACGCGCTGGTGAAGCTAGCAATGCTTTATTGAGAGATTCTTGGTCTAATTTAGATTTGCCATCACGAGCTGTTAATCTTGCAGCTTCTCGAACCACAAAAGCCACATCTGAAAGTGGACGGCCGGTAAGTGGTTTTGCTAAGGCAGAAACATCTATTCCATTTTCCAGCGGTAATTCGGTGATGAGTTTTTCTAAAAGTGCTTGAACCTCTTGTTCTGAAGCCATACCAACTTTAACCACATGATCAAAACGACCCCTGCGTAAAATCGCTGGGTCAATCATTTCAATGCGATTTGTCATAGCAACGATAAGCACTTTGTTTTTCACAGCTTCAGGAATTCTGCGCAAGAATTCTGCAACTTCCTCTATATGATGATGTCCATTGCCGGTCTGACGATCAGCCAAAAATGCCTCCATTTCATCTATGACAATTACGGCTGGCGAATTTTCGATTGCATGATCAAAAATGGTAGCAATCTTCTTACTTGTTTCATGAATATACGGACTAGCTACACTTGAAGCTTCAATATGATAGAAAGGCCATCCCAGATATTCTACTAAGCGCTCAATGGCAAATGTTTTGCCACAACCTGGTGGACCATGCAGAATAATCGCCGAAGGAAAATCAATTCCAAGAGCCTTATATTTTTCCTGATTCTGAATTATATCTATGACATGCTCATTCAGAAAACTCTCAAGTTCAGGACGACCGGCTAGCTGAAAGGCGGAATTTGACTGGATTTTCTTACTTGTAGATTTTGCGTTTTTTTGATTGCTGATGCCAGCACGAATTCGCAATTCCTCTAAATCATCAGGTTCGGCCCATGAGACTAATTTCACCAGTCTTTCTGTAGCTCCGGCAGGAAGTGGCACACCACCAGTGAGCCAGAAACCAAGAAGCGTATCATCATTCAATGCAATTTCATCACCATATGTGGGTAAAATTCTTAATATTTTTTCAATATAAATACTTGTTTCATTCAATATAACTTCTTTGTTGATTTGGCGAGTATTCTTTAATGATTCAGCGAATGCAAGGGCTTCAGCCTTCGTACCCGAAGCGGCACAATCGTCAATTTTTGCCAGGACATGTTTTGAATCGCTAATTAAGTAATAGAAATTTTCTTTTCCAAAGTGAATAGGCTGTGCAGCGCCATCAACCAATAATCCACTTTCAGTCCAGTGCTGTACCAAACTCTTTTTTGCCAAGAGTGCGCGCCCACCTTTTTGTGTACTGTAAATTTGCCAATCTATCCCTTGAACCAAAACTCCTTTGAGCTTAATATCATTTTCAACTTCATGATTTACTGGTAACCACGCGTCTAAGGCCATAACTAACCTCTAACAATATTTGTAGTTGAAATCATGTCGTCATCAACACTTGTATCGATTCTTAATGACTCAAGAAGTTGTATAATGTTGCGCAGCCTGTCTATGTCATCTGCCCGCAAAGCCTCTTGGCCGTTTTGTACCATTTCTTTATGGATATGTTTATCCATAAACAGGTGATCGTTTTCAGAAAGATATTTGAAACGATGCACTATCCACCAATCTTGGCGGTTAAGAATGATCCAAAATTGTACAGAGAGTTGGCTTAATAAATTTTCAAAATCAGGGCTGCTATTATCTATTGAACGTTGTGCTGTTTTGGCTAGGCTTTCGAACGTGGAAATTTCGGATGGTCGTGCATCCTTACGTAAACCGTCGAACAAAGAAATACATCTATCTAAATCTAACTGGCGAATTGGTTTGAGATTATCCCTGCGTACCTGAGAGAGAATTTTCTTTGCTTCCTGCACTTCGTCCATAGCAGCTTTGGCTTCTTCAGGGTCTTGATATTCATATTCAATTCTTTCGGCTTTCTCAATTTTCTCTTTCGCATTTTCTAACTTAGGGTCACTTACTTTTTGAGAAACCTCTTCAAGTCGTTCACGCATCTTACTGGCTTCTTCTTTGATTTGCTTGGTGGCTGTGCTATAATCTATTTGGCCAGATTGGCGGGAATAAAGATTTTTAGCGCTATGAAAAGTACCACCTATGCTTGGCACAGAAACCTTCAATATGACGTTGCCAGAATCTAAAACTTCATATTCACAAATTAATTCTGCACCAGTGGCAATAATATTGTCATCAAAATCTGAACCAGTGATAGCAAGGGCTCCAACAAAGCGATTATCTGTAACTGGGTCGTTAATTTCGCCTTCACGGATTTTGAAATTGATGGAGCCAGAACTGCCTGCACGTAGTGATTCACTTGCTTTGAAATTTATTTTTCCTTTCTTTGGTAGTGGCTCACCTTCTTTAACGATATATTCTAAAACGGGTCTACCTCCTAGTTTTTCCAGCACCTCAATTCCAATTGAGCTGGATGCCGGTATTGCATCAACCGCTGCAGCTGTCCGAGTGATAGTGATTTTGTTGTTATCCAACGTGAGGCTTCCCCCATCTGTATCAAAAACGAAAACCTTGAAGACATTTTCACCTTGCTTTGAAAGCGATACGTCAGTAATGGCACCATCCTTCAATGCAATACGACCTGATGACCAACCTGTTTGAAGACAATCAATTTGGAATTCTGCTCCATGTGTGACTCCACCAGTTATTTTCACACCAATTTTTGCTTTTGAGTCCGGCGTTCTCGCAATGAAATTAAAAGTAAGATTCGGTTTGCCTTCGGTATTAATAGAGCCGCGTGCATTTTTTCTTCCACGGCTTTGAGAACTCCAGTCAATGGATTCGGCAAAAACAGCTGCCCCCTCCGCCACGGCAGTCATAGGGTTTACATCTGTGGACGATGCAATGCCTAATTCAGAAGCAACCTTATCTCTAAGGGGCTTGTATTGAGTAGGTCCACCGACAAAAACGATGCGTTCAATATCGTGGGGTGTTAAACCGGCCTTTTCTAATGTTTCACGAACCGAATTTACGGACTCAGAAATTTTCTCAGCTATCAATTCATCATAGAGTGAACGAGCCAAAGGTATATCAATATAGATTTCGTTGCCTGATTCATCTTCAATACCAAGCTCTGTTTCTGATGCACTGATCGTCGCATTTTCTTTCTGTGAAAGCTCGATTTTTACCTTTTCAGCGGCCCACGTCGCCATACGTAGAAGTGAAAGGTATTTAGGATTGTTGCTTAAATCCTCGGGTAAATTGAATTTATTTCGCAACCAAGGTTTTACCACCTGATCAAGCAGAGATCTATCAAAATCACGCCCACCGCACATGGCTATCCCGCCATGCGCTAAAAGATTTACATGCGAGGAAATACTTTCAGCAATCGCAACATCGAGTGTACCACCACCAAGATCATAAACTATGAAAATCCCATCACCTTTTCGCTGGCGCATCACACTCATTACAGCAGCAACTGGCTCCTGCATTAATGCAACGCGTCCTAACCCAGCCATTTCTGCTGCTGCCATAGTTGCATCTTTCTGCATTTGATTGAAAGCTGCAGGAACAGTGATTACAGTGCCCGTAACGTCAGAATTTCGTACTTCTTCAGGTAAGTAGCTATAAAGCACTCGCAAGATTTCCGCAGAGCATTCTTCTGGCGACATTGTTAAATTAACTGCGGATAGCTTAATGGGAGTGCTGGTACCTATCACTCGCTTAAAAAGAATTGCTGCATTGTTGGGGCTTTTTGCTGCCATGTCGTAAGCACGGGAACCAATGTATCTATTGCTCCGCTTATCAATATATATCACCGATGGTGTTACATCGTGCTGCTCGGGGCTTTTATAAAGCTGTACATTTTCACCATCATAAGAGCAAATCACGCTATTCGTGGTTCCCAAATCTATTCCAACATATTTCATAGCAAAGTCTTCCTTAACAATACAGTTCCAGAACGTACCAATCCATCCGGTCCCATTATTATGGGCTCTAACATCTGCTCAACGAGCAATATATCTTCTGCTTCAAAATCAGAAATATTTAATGCAGTTGCAGCCATACCGGCCTCATAAATTTGCCCTTCGACATTCACAAGTCTCAGATTTACCTGCTCAAGGTTGAAAGTAAGCTTTTCTTGGTAATAATTGAGTTGGCTAGCAAACCTTGTTGTTTCAGCAGCATCCAACTTGTTCATCATACGAATAAACACTTTTGTGAATCGCCAACTTTCAAGAGTAGTATCAATTAATGCTTTGAGTGCCATTCCTTGCAAGGGTTTATTTCCCATCATAATTGATTCGCTTGTCATACTCTTCTCAACTGTTTAATCATCTGATTTTCATGCATTAATTATGTGCTTCGTTTAAAGAATTTGAACCTGGATAAGAACTTCAAGGGGCTTGAAAAGCATTGGCTCAGTATGCGCCACGATATCACAACCGTATTTTTATTTCACTGACGAATTCATAAAACTGTAAAAAAGTCGCTTGAGAATCACTTAAGACATTCGATCTACATTTTTGTATCGTTCCTTATAAACGCTTAGGATTGTCATACTGGATAAACCCAAATATAAAGTTCTAATCCATTTTTCTAAGACATTTATTTTTGCGTTACACTTTTTTGACCTAGAAATTAAAAACAGTAACGCAAGACCTCTGCGTTACACATTAGATATTTCATATAACAATTTGTTATATATATAGAATATTTTTTAAACGTAAAGTGTAACTGTAACGCAAAATATTTTCTGACGCTAGAGAAATGCCGGGGTCCGAATCACCCCGCTTTTCAAACCCTCAGGAAGTACCTTGATCTACCCAGAACTCGGTGCATCTACCCCCAATTCGTATTAGCAATCCTCTTTCGCTGTTCTGATACAGGAATTTGCCCATATGATCGGATAGTGGTTTGAATTGAGTCGTGGCCTAAAGATTGGCTAGCCGCTTGTAGTACATCAAAAGATTTTTCTCCTGCAGCTCGCGCATATGTATGTCGGAAAGAATGAGGTCTCAAATATTTATGTCCTGCTTGATGGAAAGCTTCTTTAAATATATTCGCTATGGTTGAAGAGGACCTAATCATCTCAGGCAGATGTACCGTGTTGAAGAGTGTGACTTTACCAAAATTGCTTTTAATAGAGGGAAATAAGGGAGCATCCTCAGGAAATTCTTGTGACAAAAGGAAATCTCTCCATTCAATAACATGCACTAATACATCATCTTCTAACTGTATAAGGTCTGTTTGTCGGGTTTTTGAGAACTTTACTTCCATATCCTTTGGGCTAACATAGATAAAATAACCCTCCTGGTCGCATTTTAAATTCTTGATTTTGATTGTTCTTAATTCCGATGAACGAAGAGATGAAAGGGCTTGTAAGCAAATCATAGCCCGGTTGCGGCGTTGTGTTAGATTTTCTGAAGGCATCTTTCTGATGGTATCGATGATGGTGCCATAATCATGGGCTTCCTGATAATTGACTGCTTTGGCAGCAGCGCGTTGTTTTCTTGTGAGCTTTAGGTAGCTGATATGTTTCTTGGAAAGCTTTTTCTTATACCCAGGTTGGTCTTGAAGCCAGTACAGTAGTTCTCGTACATTTCTTACACAGCTATTGAGATATGATGCAGACAAATCTTTTGACTCTAGAAATCGAATAAACTGATCTGCCAAAATATCATTAAATTCAGTGAATAAGATAAAATCTGAAAAATTTTCATACTGACGGATTTGTTTCAGGACAGAAATCACCGTTTTGTCATCATACCCTTTTTCTCTTCTGAGGTAGATGCGGTATTTGTATTTCATTCGTTCATTGAAAGGGTTAAAACGCTCAATGTTTTCTATAGGTTCTTCACTAGGTTCTTCACATTTCTTGAGAATTTTGATTTTCGTTTCAAAGTGAGTCTTATCGGTTGATAATGCGGAATTTATAGAGGAAGAAATAACAGGATGAATAGCTCCTGGTTTTTGTGCGTTTTGGTACGCAACGTGAGTCCTATCGGTTGAGGATCCGGAATCACAATGTGAGAACAAATCTAACTGCTTCATTTCAAAAATGTGTTGTTCGCGATGATGCTCAAAGTGAGCCCTATCGGTCGAAGAACAGGAATCAAGAATGGAAAAGAAATTTTCCTGATATAGCTCACTTTCGTATGTTTTTGAATGACTGTCAAAGTGAGTCTTACCGCTTGGGTTGGTGGAATCACATAATTCCAACACATCAACCATATTAAAGGTCGATCTTAGTTTTGGAAGGTCTTCAAGCTTGTATCCTTTATGCATGAGTGTTTTGCACTCCCCACATCTTCCACTAACCTGTAGACAATTATTTTGGTGCGCTATTTTTATCTGCTTCTTATACGGAAAACTTTCTTGCTTGCATGCCAAGCAGAATATTTTTTCAAAAGAAGTTGCCCGCTTATTGGCACAATTATGTGCTAATAAGCGTGTCTTTAAGTTATAACCATAAATGAGAGTTGGTATTTGATCATCGACAGTTGGAAGACCATCTTTTATCCAACCACGAATCGTTTGCGGGTGTAGTTGATGCTTAGAATACAGTTTGCATATATCCTGCAAGTCATAACTGTAACACGGCTTAATCCCTTTAATGGGATAAACACGTCTCATACGATTACCCCTTTACACTACTTGTTTATGGGGTTTTTAGTCTGGATATGGCTTTGTTTATCAATAAACTCTTTGATATCTTCTACCCGCCATGCAGTAGTGCGCGGTCCAAGTTTTACAGGTTTAGGAAAGCGCCCGGTTCTCACTCCCTCCCACCAAGTTGATTTACCAACAGGAATGTATTTTAAAAGTTCTCGAAGACGGATGAATCCGGTCTCGGGTAGTTCAGAATATTGTTTCATAAAATTGCCTTTGTTCGTTGAGATACGAGGCAATTCTAAGAAATCTCAAATGGTCTGGGCTTAAATTAGAAAAACAATTTTCTAATTAGACAATATCGTCCCTATGTATATTTTTATAAGCCTCTTTAAGCCGGTCAATAATGGGATCTACTGACTTTAGTTCATATCCTGTAAGTTGAACATCGGATAGTATCTTTGATGCAACGCCGCGTTCTTTGCCTGGGGTATATCCATATCTTTGTTTAGCCATGGAAAAGAACATTTTATCAGAATTATTTCTCTTTCGTGCCGCTTGGCTTGTCTCCTTTCCGATCATCTTTTTTAACTCTGCATTTTCCTCTCTTAGTTTTCTAACTTCATCTTTCGATAAGTTAGAATCTTCATATTCTAACTTCCAATTCTTCTGACTCTTACTAACTTCAACAACCAGTTTCTCAAGCTCTTTCGGCAGTTGATAATTATGCTCTTTTGCCCATTGAATAATATCAATCGGTTTTAATGGGCTTTTTAATAAACCAGCATCAATGTGATTCTTCATCAATTTGTGAAGAACACAGAATCTTTTAGCAAAAGAGGATGTATGTTTAAGGCCAACTAATCTACCTTCAGTTACTACTTCTGGATTCCTGCCTAAAATCAGAGCTACAGCTTCGCCAAGTTGCCAGGAAAACATTTTGCTCCATTCTTCAAAATTAGCCATTGCATACGGTTGATTATAAAAAGCCGTTTTATCCTCTTTATCGTCATCTTTCATTCTAAGAGGTATTTGAAGCGCTACTTTTATTCTCAATTCATCGAGTTCATATTGCCTTTCTTTAGGAGTTTTAAGTTTGAGATAGTTTATATGGGCTTTAATGAGGGCATTTATTTCTGGAGTGAGAGGAGAGCTATCATCAATAGATACAGGTTCCATATCTTTATTCACTGTATAACCCGGATATTCAAGTTCGATAATTCCTCGAATGTTATCAACCTTCGTTATTTCCATTAAATTAGTTGTCATAAACCCCTCTTGTTTTGTTTTCCAACCGCATTTTCCAAATAATCCCCCCACCACTGCATCATCTTTCTACGTTCCTGAAGATATTGCGCGTGGTTATAGCTCGCTCTTACTTTGTTTCGTTCGGCATGTGCGAGTTGTCGTTCAATCACATCGGCGGGAAATCCATGCTCATTGAGAATGGTTGAAGCGGTGGCGCGGAATCCATGAGCTGTTGTTTTTGATCTGTATCCCATGCGGTAGATCGCAAACAGCATCGTATTTTCACTAATGAAATGTGTTGGCTTAATGCGGTTAGGGAAAATCAATTCACGGTGGCCGCTGATTTTCTCTAATTGTTTTAGGATATCGATTGATTGTTTGGTTAGCGGCACGATATGCTGCATACCCATTTTCATTCTCTCACCAGGAATACGCCACTCTTCTTTTTCCCAATTGATCTCTTCCCATTTTGCACCGCGTAATTCAGTCGTGCGGACGAAGGTGTTGAGTAATAGCTTGAGAGCAAGTTTGGTTTGCAGGTCTCCGTCATAGTTTTCTAATGTGGCTAGGAATCCAGGTAGTTCATCTTCTTTGAGATGTGCGAAGTTTTCTCGTTTACGAGTTTTGAGTGCGCCTTTTAATGCCGCGGATATATCGTATTGAAGGTCTCTTGTGAGAGTGGCGTATCTGAAAATTTGTCCACATGACTGTAACAGGCGTTTAGCTAGGTCAATGGCTTCTCTTGCTTCTACTTTGCGGAGTACGGCTAATAGTTCTGGTGCGGTGATTTCTTCTATGGGTCTGTGGCCCAGGTGAGGGAAGATGTCTAATTCTAAACGGCGGATCACATAATTAGCATGTCGTGGAGTCCAACTGGGAATTTGATTTTCGTGCCATTCTCTGGCAACCGTTTCAAAACTATTTTCTGTTTTGAGAAGAACCTGACGCTTAGCCTCTTTTTTTGCTTCTGATGGATCGATACCATCTCTTAGTTTCTTACGGGCTTCATCTCGTTTATCCCGTGCCTCTTTTAATGAAACTTCTGGATACACTCCAAACGCTAATCGCTTCTCTTTCCCACCAAAACGATATTTCATTCTCCAGTACTTGCCCCCACTTGGGGTGATTTCCAGATAGAGGCCTTTATCATCAGATAATTTCTTAGCTTTAGGTTCTGGTTTTGAGGTCTTACAGAGTATATCAGTCAGTGGCATGTGGGGGCATCTCCAGTTGGGGGCATATAGATGCCCCCAGAAGTGCCCCTATATGCCCCCGGATTTTGCTAAATACGGATGGACGTTATAAGACCAACTATAACCTGGAAGTCTTGATTTGTATAGGATTTTCGGATGATTTGGGACTGTCTCAGACAAGAAAATGGCGGTGTGCTGTATGCCAGCCTCTTGAAGTTTCTCTCGCAGAAGCCAGAAGCAGCCAGAACAGACCATAGCTTTTTTACTACATCTACCGAAAAATTCCATCAGAAAACATTAGATGATCAAATATCTTAGTTGAAACTTAACCATATTCAGTTATGATACTTTCCATGAAAAAAGTCATCCTTTCACTCTTTATCGCCTTTTCTATGCTTGTTGCGCCTATCGCACACGCATACGATATGAATTGTGAAGGCGATAATTGCCAGATGACTGAAAAATCTGAGAAGCAATCCAAGAGCGAAAAGCAGGATGATGGAAAGATGGCTAACGCTGGACACCATTGCTGCTGTCCTCATGTATCGGCCATGCCTAACCTGACCGTAGCTGCGCCGATGACGGTTTCCAGCCGCACGGTTTTCGTTCTTGAGCAGAATGCCACGACATCCGTAGTGGTCGGGCCACCACTCAAACCACCCTCACACGCTTAATTCCATAAAGCAGGCTTGCGCCTGAAAGAGTGCCTATTCAGGTGCTCTAATGTCGCATGTCTTTTTGTGTTTATCCAAGGAATTAAGTGTGAGAACTCCCAATGCCAAACCCATATAAGCTCCCCGTGTGGCTGCTCTGCGCCACCATGCTAACCAGTGTGCCTGCTTACGCTGAACCAGAAAAGCAACCTGATGCACCGCCACCTGCTGCTGTGGCCGCACCAGTGAAAACCACTGGCTTTACGCTGGATGATGCGATTGCCAAGGCACTCGCACAGTCACCCCGCTTGAAAGCCTTTGGTAGTGGCGTTGCGGCTGCAAAAGGTGAACAGCGGCAGGCTGGGGCATGGGTAAACCCCGAAGTGGGCTTGGAAGCGGAGAATGTCGCGGGTCAAGGAGCCTATAAAGGGTTTGATTCGGCGGAAGTGACGGTTGGGGTCACGCAGGAAATTACTATCGGCGGGAAGATTTCGGCACGGGAAAGCATTGCGGGTAAAGGGTTGGAAATCGCCTCGCTCGATGAACAGGCCGCAACACTTGATGTGATCCGCGATGTTACCACTGCTTATGCGGATGTGGTGGCGGCGGAAGAAAATGTGCGCCTTGCCCTTGAGCAAAAAGAACTGGCTGTGGATGTACTGAAATCGGTCAGCGTGCGCGTGGGTGCAGCTGCCGCGCCGCTGATTCAGAAAAGCCGCGCCGAAGTGGAACGCTCCACCGCCACTATCGCGCTCGATAAAGCGAACCGTGAACGTGATATTTCCCGCAAGAAACTGGCTGCGCTGATGGGCGAAGAACGCCTTACCCTGCCGCTCGATAGCGCAGCGTTTTATGCCATTGCAAAGCCAGAGGCTGCATCGCTGGAAGAAAAGCTGAAAGCCAACCCCGATCTGGTGAAGCTGAATAGCCGTTTGGAGCAATCTAAAGCGCGGCTGGATTTAGAACAGGCGAACGCTATTCCTGACCCGCGCCTAAGTGTAGGCGTGCGCGATTTTCGTGATAGCGGCGATCAGGCGTTTATCGTCGGTGTGTCGCTGCCCATACCCGTGTTCAATGCCAACCGTGGCAATATCGAGAAAGCGCGGCACGAAGTTAGCCGCACGGAAATGGATAATCGTCAACTGGCACTCAACACCAGCGCGGAACTGACACAGGCGCACGAGCGCATGGAAAACGCCTATGTGCAGGCAGAAACACTCAAAACCGAAATTCTGCCTTCCGCCGATAAAGCCTTCAGGCTGGCGCGTGAAGGTTATGGTTTAGGACGTTTCCCCTACCTCGAAGTGCTGGACGCGCAGCGCAGTCTGTTCGGGGTGAAGCAGCAACAAATTGAAGCGATACGCGAATTTCATACTGCCAAGGCACAAGTGGAACGGTTGACCGCCACACGCCTTAGCACACTACAAAAATCAGGAGAGAACCATGAATAAGCGCAACCTCATTTTATTAACGCTGCTGCTGGCCATTGCTGGCGGTGCATATCTCGTGCTTGGTGGGGATGCGAAAGAAACCGCAACAGAGAATCACGCCCATGCAGATAAAGACGAGCATGGCCACGGCGATGAGCATAAGGACGACCATGCCGAAGGTGGCGATCACGGGCATGGTGATAAGGATGAACACGCGCATGGCGATGAACATGGTCACGATCATGCGGAGGCCAAACCCGCTGATGCTGAGGAACATGGTGAAGCCGATGAGCATGGGCATGGCGGCGAAGAAGGTGGCCATGATGAGGGAAGCAAAATTAGCGACAATGCGGTGAAGAATCTGAATATCGAGATTCTGCAAGCTGGCAGCGCGATGGTGCAGGAGACCGTGGGCGTCAGCGGTCGCGTGACCCTGAACCAAAACACTACTGCACAGGTGAAGGCACGCTTCCCCGGTGTGATTCGCAGCGTAGTAAAAGAGCCTGGCGAAGTGGTGAAGGCTGGCGACACGCTGGCAACGGTGGAGAGCAACGATAGCTTGCAAGTCTATGCGGTAAAGTCACCTGTTTCTGGCACCATCATTACTCGCAATGCTAATGTGGGTGAACTGGCGGCGGATATGCCGCTATTCGTGGTAGCCGATTTGAGCAAGCTATG
This sequence comes from Alphaproteobacteria bacterium, assembly GCA_016722515.1. Classification (NCBI taxonomy): domain Bacteria; kingdom Pseudomonadati; phylum Pseudomonadota; class Alphaproteobacteria; species Alphaproteobacteria bacterium. The sequence goes on along the minus strand of JADKJE010000010.1, from coordinate 4,060 downwards.
GGCGGAATTATTCATTTTCTCAAAAGATGGTGAGAAGCTGAAAGCTGGTCAGAAAGTCCGCATCCAATGCCTTGATGACCCTATTAATACTGACACCACGATTGCGCTGGTGCTGCCCACCGCTGAAGCCTCCAGCCAGACGGTGGTGGCGCGTGCGGTGATTGAGAATGCCGATAACCACTGGCGTTCGGGCATGAATATCCGCGCCGATGTGGTGCTGTCGGAAAAAGAAGCCCCGCTTGCCGTGAAAACCGAAGCTATCCAGCGCATGGAAGGTAACACCGTGGTGTTTGTGCGCGAAGAAGGTGGTGAGTACAAAGCGCAGCCCGTGGAAACAGGCATGAGCGATGCGACTTGGACGGAAATCAGAAGCGGCCTCACGGCTGGCCAGCATTACGTCGCCAAAAACAGTTTCGTGGTGAAAGCCGACATCGGCAAAGCCGGTGCGGAACACGCACATTAATCGCAGGGGAATATCATGATCGAACGTATTTTAGGATTTTCACTGCATCACCGCTATTTGATTGCGCTGCTCACATTGGCAGTCGCGGTGTTTGGCATGTACTCACTTAAGAACCTGCCGATTGATGCCGTGCCTGACATCACCAATAATCAGGTGCAGATCAACACCGCTGCATCGGCATTTTCACCGATGGAAGTAGAAAAGCAGGTGACATTCCCAGTGGAAACAGCACTGGCGGGGATTCCTGGTCTTGAATACACCCGCTCGATTTCGCGCAACGGATTCTCTCAGGTAACAGCTGTATTCCGCGATGACGTGGATATTTACTTCGCACGCGCTCAGGTGAATGAACGCATCGCGGAAGCAAAAGAAAGCCTCCCCGAAGGCGTTGACCCGAAGATGGGCGCAATCTCAACTGGCCTTGGCGAGATTTATATGTGGACGGTGGAATATGAACACCCACGCGGCAAAGGCGCAGACATAAAAGATGGCAAGGCTGGCTGGCAATCCGATGGCAGCTACCTCACGCCCGAAGGCCAGCGTATGCAGTCGGACGTGGAGCTGGCTTCGTACCTACGCACCGTGCAGGACTGGATTATCCGCCCTCAGCTGAAAGGCGTGAAGGGCGTGGCGGGTGTCGATGCTATCGGCGGCTATGTGAAGCAATACCATGTGCAGCCCAACCCTGAAAAGCTGGTGGCACTTGGCCTTAGTTTCTCGGATGTAGTAAATGTGCTCGAACGCAACAATACCAGCATTGGTGCTGGCTATATCGAGCGTAGCGGTGAAGCCTATGTGGTGCGTGCAGATGGCCGCATCGAGAATGCCGAGCAGATTGGCAATATCGTGGTGGCCAACCGTGGCGGTGTTACTATTTACCTGAAAGACATCGCCACTGTGGGCATCGGCAAGGAACTCCGCACGGGTTCGGCTTCTGAAAACGGCTATGAGGTGGTGGTTGGCACGGCACTGATGTTGATTGGCGAGAATAGCCGCACCGTATCGCAAGCGGTGGACGGAAAGATCACTGAAATTAATAAATCATTGCCCGAAGGTATCCACGCCAAAACGGTACTGAACCGCACCAAGTTGGTGGATCGCACTATCGGCACAGTGCAGACAAACCTCATCGAAGGCGCGTTGCTCGTAATCGTGATTCTGTTCCTGCTGCTGGGCAACTTCCGCGCCGCGCTGATTACCGCGCTGGTCATTCCGCTTTCCATGCTGATGACCAGCGTGGGCATGATACGCGCTGGCATCAGCGGCAATCTGATGAGCCTTGGTGCGCTTGATTTCGGGCTGATTGTAGATGGCGCAGTGATTATCACTGAAAACTGCCTGAGCCGCTTGGCGCACCGCCAGCACCATGAAGGCAGAATACTTACCCTGCAAGAACGCTTGCATGAAGTGATGGTGGCCAGCCGAGAGATGATTCAACCCTCCGTGTTCGGTCAGGCGATTATCATCATGGTGTATATCCCACTGCTGACGTTTAGCGGTGTAGAAGGCAAGATGTTCGAGCCGATGGCGATGACAGTGATTTTTGCGCTGATTGCCGCCTTCGTGCTGTCGCTCACTTTTGTCCCTGCCATGATTGCCATTTTTGTGAAAGGCAATGTGGAGGAAAAAGAAAGCCGCATCATCCAAAAAACCAAAGGCTGGTACGAACCTGCTTTGCATTGGGCATTGCGTGCGCCGATGAAAGTTATCAGCGCAGCAGCGGCTGGCTTCGTGTTCTCACTCGTGCTGTTTTCCACGATGGGGCAGGAATTCATCCCAACGCTTGATGAAAAAGACATCGCCATGCACGCGATGCGGATTCCTTCCACCTCGCTCACACAATCACAGGAACTGCAATTCGCCGTGGAACGCGCCGTGAGCAGTGTGCCAGAGGTGGAGTTTGTGTTCTCTAAAACGGGTACGGCGGAAATGGCCTCTGACCCGATGCCACCCAACGTATCCGACACGTTCATTATCCTGAAAGATAAAGAACAGTGGCCAGATTCCAGCACAACCAAGGAAGAAGTGTTGAGTAAAATCAACAAAGCCGTGTCTGACGTTCCAGGGAATAACTACGAGTTCACTCAGCCGATTCAGATGCGCTTTAACGAGTTGATTTCGGGCGTGCGTTCGGACGTAGCGGTGAAGATTTATGGCGATGATTTCGCCGTGATGGAGAAAACCGCAGCCCAGCTGGTGCAAACGCTAAAATCCGTTGAGGGCAGTGCGGATGTGAAGATGGAGCAAACAAGCGGCCTTCCCATGCTGGAAGTGAAGCTGGATAAAAACGCCATCGCCCGTTATGGCCTGAACGTCAGCGATGTGCTGGACGTTCTGGCGATTGCCGTAGGTGGCCGTGAAGCTGGCTTAGTATTCCAAGGAGATCGCCGCTTCGATATTCTGGTGCGCTTGCCCGATTCCATGCGTCAGGATTTAACCGTGCTGGAAAACCTGCCCGTATTGCTGCCCGTCGATGATGATAATATGTCAGATCGCATCGGTGGCCAGCCGCACACCCGCCCAGCCTATATCCCTCTCAAGCAGGTGGCGAAGCTGGAAGTCACAGATGGTCCCAACCAGATCAGCCGTGAGAATGGTAAACGCCGCGTGGTGGTGCAAGCCAACGTGCGCGGACGTGACATCGGCTCATTTGTGAAAGACGCACAGGCCGCTATCGGCAGCAAGGTGCAAATCCCAGCTGGCTACTGGCTGGAATGGGGTGGGCAATTCAAGAACCTTGAAGAAGCCAAGGCGCGACTCGGCGTGGTTGTGCCTGCCTGTTTCTTCATGATTTTTCTGCTGCTGTTCACTGCGCTCGGCTCGGTGAAGCAAGCCTTGCTGGTGTTCTCTGGCGTGCCGCTGGCACTCACGGGCGGTATTATTACCCTCTGGCTGCGCGGTATGCCGTTCTCCATTTCGGCGGCGGTGGGCTTGATTGCGCTCTCAGGCGTGGCGGTGCTGAACGGCCTCGTGATGATTACCCGCATCAACCAGCTGGTGCGTGAAGGCATAGAGGCGAACAAAGCCGTCATCGAAGGTGCGCTTTCCCGCTTCCGCCCCGTGCTGATGACCGCGCTTGTTGCTTCCTTGGGCTTTGTGCCGATGGCGATTGCCACGGGTGCAGGCGCAGAAGTGCAAAAACCACTGGCGACAGTGGTAATCGGCGGATTGATTACCGCAACTATCCTTACATTGCTGGTGCTACCCGCCATTTACAAACGGTTCAACCTCGCTCGTGACCTGCTGGCGAAGGAAGAGCTGTGATTTTTTCAACCAACTCTAAAGGAGAATCTATGACTAACCTGAAATCCATGCTTACCGCATCTGCCCTCGCGCTGGTGATTGGTACTGCCGCACCTGCCATTGCTGGCGAACATAAAGCCGAAGATGGCAAGAAGATGGAAAAGCACGAACACAAGGACGGTGAGCATAAAGATCACGGTAAGCATGAAGGCCACAAAGATGGCGATCATCACGACCACAAGGAAGGCGATGGTCACGATCATGACAAAGAAAAAACTGGCAAGCCCGAAGCAAAAGGCAAAGGCCAGTAAATGAATACGATCAGAGGCATGGTGCTTCTGATCGTAGGTGCGA